>JAKJBL010000034.1 GCA_022707005.1 Bacillota bacterium
GCCCAAGCATTTTCTCAAGATATTCAAGACTGCCCCGCATCAGCGCAAGACCTCCGCCTGTTAGGTGTATTGCGGGTTTGCAAGCCACAGCTATACCTAGTTCAGCAATTGCATCAACTATCATATAACACAGCTCGTGTGCGCGCTCTTCGATAATGTATTGAATTAAAGAGCGTTCCACGCTATACGTCCCTTGAGGAGTCCGAACAAGCTCAATACTATCTTGATAATCGAGCGAAAACACATATCTACGCTTTACAGGCTCCGCAATAGCTATCGGAACATCAAGACCGTATGCCAAATCTCCAGCTAAGTGCATCCCTCCGACCTCAAGGGTTTTTTGCGCGACTATTGCAGAGTGCAGCACGATGCTTATATCGGTATGAGTATATCCAACATCAAGCAACACAGTTGGCTTTTGCCTTTCCTTTTCGGGAATAAGCATCAGTGCTTGCCCAAGCTGGGTACTTATGGATACTCCCGGGCGCATGTCCGCCTGCTTTATTGCTTCCTGTACAGGTTTAAGGAAACTTTCACGCGCGTATACATGCGAAACTTCAGCTTCTATGACTGCTGCAGAAGTATCTGCATTTAGCTCTTCCTTTTTTGCACCATCAACAACATAGGAAAACGGGGTGCTGTGTATCAGCCTGCAACCCTCTGGCGGTGCTTGCGGCAGGGATGCACTAATTAGCTTGTCAATATCTGCGCCTGTTATGCGTTTAGGAGCAGATTCAAAGCTAAGTTTGCCAGTGCCAATAACCAACTCAGTAAAAGGCGCAGGAATAGAAATAACTACATCACGTAAATAAAACCCGCATTCTCGCTCTGTTGCCTTAAGAGAATCGAGGACAACCTGTTTAATATTTGAAATATCAGAAAATTCGCCAAATCGGTATCCATTATAGCTGCGTATATCTGCTCCGTGAACCGCCAGTCCATCAAGACCAATGCGGCTAGCGCATATACTCACAACCTTCGAGCTGCCAATATCAAGAACTACAGCATTCTTCAAAGGGCTTCCTCCATGCAGCTTACAAGGCTTTTGCCTTGCGAATTATAGCGAGCATAATTAAAGATAATATACCATATTTGGTATCTATTGTGCAACCGCAATACTAAATGTTCCGAACAGCCCTTGTTTGATGCATTCTTTGCGGTTCGGCTTTTTGTTCTTATTAATCATCCTGTGGCAGAGGTTCTTCCGGAACTTCAGGTTCCTCCTGAAATGCTGGAGGCGTAGCTGGCGAATATATTGCCCCTCCCTTTGCACTTACATCCAAAACCCCGGTTGTATTCTCTCCACTGCGTAATGACGGAAGCACATCGCGCATCCAGGCAAGTTTTTCCTTTATGTTATCTGGCTGCCCCACCACAACTGTAATGCCATCAGTTGTAAGCAAACTAACCCGTAAAGGATTCGATAAATCTGCCTCGGAAACCTCCTCAATTAAACCGTAAAACTTAAGCTGTTCTATTAGCGTTATAAGAGTCTTCACTTGCAGGTCACTTCCGGTTCCCAAAGGTTCATTGACATGAAACCCAACCTGCGACATTCCAATTACACGCATTAACCTGTTTGATGCCATCAATTCGCCAATGGCTAGACATGCCCTTCACAATCAATTATTACATCATACCCTTGCGCTGCAATTGCGGCAATTTCTTTGCGTTCTTTAATGCTTATTCTGATTGTTCTGGGAAACTCCAGCTCTATTGAACGCACTTTTAAATAGGGGTCGGCTTCAAGTCTTTTATAGGCAGCTTCAGTATCACACAACATCATATGCCTTCCGGTCTCTAGACCGCTAATTGAGATGATATCTTCAGCTGAATAATTCGAAGCACCTTCTATAACTATATCTTCGACAAGGAACAGAAAATATCCGCCAATTAAGACCCCAATCGTCCCGACTGCGGCAGCCGCATATAAAAGCTTCTGCTTAGGAGAATAAACTCTCTTTTGTTTTGCTTGCGCCTTTGGTTTCTTTGAAGCGCCTGCGCTTTCATCACCTAAGGTATCCTTTGAAAACTTGTGTACATTGTAACCTTCTATTCGAAGTTTATTTGTTTCTTTGGCTTGTTCTCGCCTTTTTTGGCCTGTTCTATTGGGGTTTTGCATGTTTTTTGTATTTTTTGAAGCAGCATTTCTGCTTGGCACAGTTGCTGGTACAGGGCGCTTATCTAAGCGCGTTCTATTTAATTGGACTTTTTCCTGATTCTCCTTTTTATGACCTGAAGAATCAGAAATATGGGTCGGCGCATATAGCCGAACCTGATTCTTTAAATTGAGAGCCTGTCCTTTTTTGCTGCTGTTCATTGCATGGACTTTCTTAAAACTTCATGGTTCGCGGCGTATCTTTGCACCAAGGCTCGAAAGTGCTGTTTCTATTGCTTCATAACCCCTGCTAATATGTTCGGCTCCACACACTTCAGTTTCACCCTCAGCACGCAAGCCCGCAAGCACAAGCGCCGCTCCGCCTCTTAAATCCTTTGCATCGACCCGTGTTCCAGTGAGCGTCTTTACACCCCTTATTACGGCTATCCTGCCATTTATACAGCTTTCCGCACCCATCCGAGCCAGTTCGGATGCATGCCTGAACCTGTTTTCAAAAACATTTTCCACAATCATGCTTGTGCCATCTGCTATTGTACATAGAGCAAAAATCTGTGCTTGCATATCTGTAGGAAAGCCCGGGTATGGCATCGTCTCAACCCTCTTAAGTTCCCGCGGTCTTTTCGGTCCTTTTACACGAATAAGCTCAGATTCTGTAATTACCTCGCATCCGCATTCTTTTAGCTTTCCAACTATACTCCCAAGCTGCTCCGGCACTATGCCGCGCATTGTTATATCTCCGGCGGTTATTGCTGCTGCGCATAAATATGTACCTGCAACAATACGGTCTGCCATGATGCGATGCTCTGCAGTTTTTGGTGTACAACCGCCTTTTATATAAATCGTGGAGCTGCCCGCACCATTAACTGTGTAGCCTAATTTGCACAAGAATTCCTGAAGATGAACTACTTCAGGTTCTCTTGCAGCATTTTGTATCGTAGTTTCACCCTTGGCTGCTACAGCAGCCATTATTGCATTTTCTGTTGCCCCAACGCTGGGATAATCCAAATGTATTGCCGCGCCTTTTAAGTTGCTGCCCTCGCATATAATAGAGCCATGCGATTCCTCAATCGAAACACCAAGGGCATTTAGAGCTGCAATGTGCAAGTCAATTGGCCTAACACCTATATCACAGCCTCCTGGGAAATTCGCAACCGCTCTTTTAAATTTCCCAATCATCGGACCAAGAAGAAATATTGAAGAGCGCAGCGCCTTTGACAAATGCTCAGGCATTTCATGGCATTGCGCGCTGCGGGAATCAATGTTTAACACATCACCGTCCCAATTTACACTGCAGCCAAGAGTACGCAGCAACTCTACCATGTTTGCAACATCAGTTAGTTTCGGGCAGCCTAACAAGCGAACCGGATGATGCGCAAGAAGGCATGCGGCAAGTATGGGCAGCGCCGCGTTTTTTGCGCCTGGAGCATTAAGCTCACCACAGAGCGGGAGGCCGCCTGTCACAACTATTCGGGACAAAAGTTTTCACCTCCGGATGGCTAACGAACAATCTCATCTTATGCATCCGGTTCGGAAAACGTGTTCCTAAAAAACCTCAACCTTGTAAACCTTATATCTGGGCAGTATGCCTGGAGATATTCAACAGCACTCCCATAGCGCTTAGAAATATAAATAGTGAGCTGCCCCCTGCACTTATAAAAGGCAGCGCCTGGCCTGTAGTTGGCATTGCACCAGTAACAACGCCTATGTTTACAGCCACCTGCAGGGCGAATACTGTCGTTATTCCCGAAGCAAGCATACTTCCAAAGCGATCCTTGCATTTAAGCGCAACACGAATACCGCGATATATAATAAAAAAATAAAGCAGTAAGACACTTGCAGCACCAATAAACCCGAGCTCCTCTCCGACAATCGAAAAAACAAAGTCGCTCTCGCCATATACAAGGTACAGAAGCTTCTGCCGGGAATTGTTCAACCCCTGCCCAAAAAGACCGCCTGCTCCAAGCGCATACAGCGATTGTATGAGCTGGTATCCGCTTTTATCAGGGTCAGCCCAAGGGTCTCGAAAACTCGCTAAACGCGCAAAGCGATATGGCTCAAGCCAGGCAAACAAAATAAAAAGCAGGATTCCGCAAACCATAAGCACCGCTATATGCTTTACATCCGCTCCCCCAATATATAGCATAACGATACCCATCATGCCGATTATTACTGCCATGGACATATTAGGCTGTGCCATAACAAGCGCGCAGATAAGACCCATTACCATTAACATTGGGACAAGGCCTTTAACAAAATCCTTCATTAAATGCTGTTTGGATGACATAAACGAACACATATACAGTATCATCCCAAATTTAGCTACTTCTGAGGGCTGTATGCTCTGGCCAGCAATTACGAGCCAGCGCTTTGCTCCGTTTGCTTCCTTGCCAAAAAAGAGCACAGCAATCAGCAAAGCAACGGACAGCAGAAGTCCAGGCGTTTTGAGTTTTTCAAGCACCTTATAGTCTACACGAGTTAGCAAAAGCATTACTGGTATTGAAAGCGCTAAATATATAGACTGCTTCCTTACATATAGAAGCGCATCCCCCCACTTTTCCTGAGCATAGTAATAACTAGCTGAAAACACCATCACCAAGCCGATAACGCACAGCGCGAGCACTGTAATAAGTATAGAGAAATCCATATTTGAATGCTTCTTTTTAGTTTTGCTGCGCTCCATCCATGCCTCCGGCCAAGATTACGGCAAGCCTGCCCTTTCATCCTATGCTAAAGGTTTTGCGTTTCATTCCTCATACGCACATACGATTCGCTTAAAGACCGCACCACGCTCTTCAAAATTCCTGAACATATCCCAGCTTGCGCAGGCAGGCGACAGGAGGACGTTTTCACCGGTTCGTGCAAGCTTACTCGCCATCTTTATAGCATCTTCAAAATCTCCGCTCTCACAAACCTCAACTGAATCAAACCCTGCTCTTTTTGCAGCCAAAAGCAATTTGGGAGCTGTTTGCCCCAAAAGAACAACAGAATGAACAACGCTGTCAATAATTTTTGAAAAAAGCAAGTCGAACTCATTGTGCTTATCATAGCCGCCAAGTATAAGTACAGTCGGTCTTTGCATTGCTGCTATTGCCTTTATGGTAGAATCCGGGTTTGTGCCTTTGCTGTCATTAATATAGCGGATGCCCTTTTTCTCACATACAAATTCAATTCTGTGCTCCACACCAGGGAACTCCATAAGCGCCTCACGCACAGCTTTCTGCGGAACACCTTGCGAAAGACCCATTAGAGCGCAAAGCATGGCGTTTTCAAGGTTGTGAAGGCCTGGTATTCTTATTTCGCTGGCTTTGCAAAGCACTCTTTCCAGGCCATCAAGCCTGTATATTAAGTCCGGCTCTCTGTAAAATACACCTTCTGGCACTTCTTGCTTGCGTGAAAAAAATAAAACATGCGCGCTTGTGCGGCAAGCCAAATTCCGAACAATAGGGTCATCATAGTTTAAAACTGCTACATCCAAAGATGTCTGATTCTCGAATATTTTGCACTTTGCTGCAATATAGGTTTCCATTTTTAAAAAGCGATCTAAATGATCTTCGGTTATATTGCTTACTGCTGCTGCCTTGGCATGAAAACGTACATTGCTCTCTAACTGCAAAGCAGCTGTTTCAGCCACAACAAAATCGCCTTCCCTGGTTTCTAAGGCGCATTGAGAAATGGGAGTGCCAATGTTGCCTAAAACCCAGGTTCGCCGACCTGAACGCTTGCATATCTCCCCGGTAAGCGCAGTACAGGTAGTCTTGCCGTTAGTACCTGTAATACATAAGAAGTCCCCTTTGGAGTATCTGTATCCAAGCTCAATCTCACCTATTACCTCTATCCCGAGTCTTCGAGCCTTATAGACAAAGGGCTGCTCTATGGATACGCCGGGGCTTAAGACGACGAGCTCTGCATTTTCCAGCAAACTGCTTGGGTCCTTCCCCAATGCATTGGTGTAAGGAGTTGCTGCAAGCGCCTCTTTCATGCCTTCAATATGTTCACGCTTATCATTTGCAATAACATTATAGCCTTGAGCATAAAGTAATTTTGCACAGGCTATCCCGGAACGTGCCATACCTACAACAAGGGCTGTTTTCATGTTATTTCTCCAATTTGCCGGAGTCTAAAGGCAATAGATTACTTAAAGCTAACATTTGTATAAAAAAGCCGTCCAGCCGGCAGATGCTTGAGGCAATAGAGCCGCCTCTCTCCCTCAAACATCCGTCCGCCTGCCTGCCACGTCAAGCGCCAACAAAAACCGTGGCTAACAGAACTCCGGCCGGACGGCTGTTAGTCAAACATACGCTAACAAGCCCACTAGGCATGCTGCTGCCGTCACAATCATATATACGGCAACAACTTTTGTTTCAGGCACACCCTTTAGTTCAAAGTGATGATGAAGGGGAGCCATTTTAAAAATACGTTTCTTTCTTAATTTATATGAACCCACCTGAAGAATAACGCTTATAGCAGAAGCCACAAAACATATTCCCATCATTGGCAAAAGGAATACAGCCCTGCTGAAAATTGCCATCATAGCTACAGCACCCCCAAGTGCTAAAGACCCCGTATCTCCCATAAACACACGCGCCGGGTGGGCATTATATCTTAAAAACCCCAGGCTTGCGCCTACGGCTGCAGCTGCAAAAACTGACATTCCCTCAAGGTTTACACTATAATAAATCTGGCCGTTCTCTTTTGCATAAACTGAATTAAGCATGAAAATCAGAGCCATTGCTAGCGAATAAATCATAGTAACACCTGAGGCAAGACCATCTAGGCCATCCGTGAGGTTTACTGCGTTGACTGTCCCTATAATGACGAACATTATAAAAGGTATATACGCCACCCCAAGATTCCACTCCGCCCCAAAGAAGGGGAAGTAAATGGACGAACCCACATAAGGGTCTTTATATGCATAAAGCGCAACAATAAAGGCAATGCCAAGCTGTCCGATTATTTTTTGATATGCCTTCAAGCCAAGTGAACGCTTAAGCTTGACCTTAATAAAATCATCGAGGAACCCAACCAACCCAAAGGCGAAAGTAGTCAGCAGTGCAGGCAAAACAAATTCCATACCAGCCATAGAGAACGATAAAGTCCCAGCTAAGATGCCAAACAGAATTATTATTCCCCCCATGGTCGGGGTTCCCTCTTTAGACAGATGCGATTTTGGGCCATCGCTGCGCATGGGTTGTCCTACATTGAGCCGTCTGAGCATTGGAATGATTAGCGGACCAAGTGCTAACGTTACAATAAGCGCTAATAAAATTGCCATAATGAGTTGCTGCATGTACTCCTCCGGATGTTTAACTTTTGCTTATTCTTCTGAATAAGGATTACTCTTGCAGCTGCTCAAGCATTTCCATAACTGCCTCCTTGTCATCGAAAGGATATTTTATCCCGTTTATCTCCTGATAGTTTTCATGCCCTTTTCCTGCTATTAAAACGGTATCGTTTGCTGATGCAAGCTTTAAGGCGAATCCGATTGCTTCACGTCTCTTTTCAATTATGCTGTAAGGGCAGCCGGATTTTTTAACTCCCTCTTCAATGGCGGAAAGAATATCGTATGGATTCTCTGTGCGAGGGTTATCGCTTGTAATAACCAATTGGTCTGAATACCGTCCGGCTGTCTCCCCCATAATTGGGCGCTTTGCCCTATCTCGGTCGCCTCCGCAGCCAAACACCGTAATTACTCTTCCGTTTGAAAAACTGCGGATTGCCTTTAGCACATTCTCCATTGCATCAGGGGTATGCGCATAGTCTATAAAAACAGAAAAACCAAGCTTGCCTGCTGGCAGAGATTCAAGCCTCCCAGAAACGCTCTTCATGGCTTCAAGACCTGCTTTTATATGTTCCATAGAAATGCCCAGCAAAAGCGAAACTGCAGCTGCACCGATTGCATTGAATACACTGAACAGCCCGGGAATGGGTACATTTATACGGGTTCTGCCGCCGGGAAACTTTAAATCAAACTGGACACCGCGCGTAGTAATATCAATTTCTGAGGCTCTGATATCTGCCGGTTCGCGAACTCCGAAGGTGGTGTAGGGTATTTCATTGCTGCGCATAATTGTCTGCGCGTACTGATCATCAATATTTATGACTCCGCGTTTGCTCTGACCGAAGAGTTTTTTCTTTGCTGCAATATAGTTTTCAAAAGTTTTATGGTAATCAAGGTGGTCTTGCGTTAGGTTGGTAAACTCAGCAATATCAAACACTATACCGTGAACTCTATGCTGGTCAAGCGAATGCGAGGAAACCTCCATAACAACTAGCTCAACGCCTGCATCCTTCATTTTTCGCAATAAGCCGTACATATCTACAGATTCGGGCGTAGTATGCTCAGTTTTAATAACTTCGCTACCAATCATATTGCGAATAGTGCCTATTAGCCCGGTTTTTATGCCTGCCTGTTCTGCAATCGCCTTTATCATGTACGTTGTGGTGGTTTTCCCGTTCGTACCGGTAATTCCAACAAAACGCATACCGCGCTCCGGATAATCATAAAAAGCTGCAGCCATTTCAGCCATTGCAATACGGGTATTCCCAACAATCACCTGCGGCACATTAATTGGGAGCTCATGTTCAACAAGCAGTGCAACAGCTCCTTCGTTTACCGCGTTGAGCGCATACTCATGGCCATCCGAAAAAGTCCCAACTATGCAGCAAAACAAGCTATCCTTTACAACCCTACGCGAATCATATACTAAGTTTTCAATGTTCAAATCCGCACCAAGGCGGACATGCTCAAAACCTTCACACAGTTTTGAAAGCAGCATTGCGTTTCTCCTTTATACCTGCCCCTTACCCGACAGTTGTTCTGAATTTCTTGCATAAAAACCTTTGCTTTTGTGCATGAAACTCACAACAGTATACCACAGGGTTATTGGCTTTGCATTCTGCATAATTTGCAGGGTTTTGTCTTTCTATTCCCTGACTTTGGAAAACTCAACAGTAACACTCTGCCCAAAAAAAAGCTTCTCTCCTGCAGAAGGCTTCTGCCTCACTGCAATACCGCTTTGTTCTTCAGGCTCTATTCTAAGCACAAGCCCAGCTGCAGTAAGCGCATCGTATGCTTCAAGCCGAGTCTTTCCAATGAGGTCAGGCACGGTGAATGTACTATCTTCAAGCTGCACATCATCGGCTGAGGTTTTTTCTGTATAAAGCAAAACACCGCTGCCTTGTACAACGCTAACTCCTGCTATCGGCACTTGAGCAACAACTGCCGCTTCGCCTTCGCCCTCCGAAAAATCTCCAACGAGGCCAGCATCAGCAAGTATCCTGCCTGCAGCTCTCGCTGTCTTGCCTATCACATCAGGCACGATTACGCTCTTTGCCTCAACTGCAGGTCTTACGCCATAGTGCATCAGCGTTTCGTGCAATACATCCTTTACAAACGGAGCAGCGACAGTGCTGCCAAATATCACGCCTACCTTTGGTTCATCGACTAAAATAAAACACAGATATTTCGGGTCATCTGCAGGCGCAAACCCAATAAATGATGCTATCAACGAACCTGAGGACGGTTTTCCATCAACATATTTTTGTGCTGTCCCGGTTTTGCCGCCCACCCGATAGCCGGGTATCTGCGCATTTCTTCCGCTTCCCTTTTCTACTACGCTTTCAAGCAGAGCGCGCACTGTTGCACTTGTTTCTTCTGAAACAGCACGGCGGATAACTCTTCGATGATTCTCTTTTATTATCTCACCGTTTGCGCCAATTACCTGTTTAATGATATATGGCTGGAGCAGTTCCCCGCCGTTAATCGCGGCACACGCTCCGACTGCAAGCTGTATTGGCGTTATTGCTATTGATTGACCGAACCCAATTCTTGCGACATTATTATCGCGAATATATTTTTCGTGAATAACGATACCTGCACTTTCCCCGATTAAGCCGCTTTCTGTTGAGGAGCCAAAGCCAAACTTATATATGTAATCGTAGAACACGCTTTTACCCATGCCGAGCGCCATTGTCATAAAAGCAGGGTTACAGGAGTTTCTGACCGCCTCCTCTAAAGTCTGGTGACCATGGCTTACTTTCCAGCATTTAATGCGCTCGCTGCCTACCATTTTAAACCCGGGGCAATTAAATGTACTATTCAAGTCAACAGTACCACTGTCAAGTGCTGCTGAGAGCGTAAATATTTTAAACGTAGAACCAGGTTCAAACGCATCGCATACGACTCTGTTTTTTACAAGCGCCTGCAGCAAAGCCAGGTCATTTCTAGGGGGGCTGTTTGGGTCATAATCAGGCTTAGTGGAAATCGCAAGGATTTCCCCAGTCTTAACATCGATTATCAGCCCCTGCGCAGACTTTGCCCGATTAATCGCAAGCGCCTCCTGCAGCGCCTTTTCAAGAAAAGACTGTGCTATTGCATCAACTGTTAAAACAAGAGTGCATCCATCCACAGGTTCAATGTACTCTTGCGTCCCATAGGCAAGGGGTTTATTATCTCTGTCAGTTTCTGTAATCAACCTTCCGGCTTCACCAGCTAAGTACTTGTTGCATGTTCGCTCAACGCCCTCCTGGCCTACCCCGTCAACGGTTGTAAAGCCCAATGTCTGCGAGAGTAAATTACCCATTGGATAGTAGCGCTTGGTATCAATGCCAAATGTGACTCCTAAACCGAGTTTGCGGCTTATGAGCTTATCGATTAACTCCCGTTCAACTTGGCGCTTTAGTATAATCTGCTGCTTGCTTTGGTCGCTTATTCGGTTTAGAACATATTCATATTCCATTCCCAATACATCCGATAATTCTGAAGCAACTCTTATAAGCTCATTTGGTCCGATTTGCTTCGGGTTGATTTCAACAACATAAGCTGTTCCGCTCTGAGCAAGCGTCTGACCGTCACGATCAAGTATACGCCCGCGCTCAGCAGACAGCCTGGTATCCAAAGTCCACTGTAGCAGCGCCTTTTCCTGCAGTTCCGGCCCCCATACCAGCTGAACATAGAATAACCTGCATAACAACAGCGCAAATAATGTGCCCATTATCATGAGTAATGTAAACAGCCTGCGCTTGTTTGAGGTGTCCGGAGCTGCCATACCTGCCTCCACTGAATAAATATGCATGCTGCATCAAACTCGGCTTATGCGCCCTCTGGTTCTTTTGCACCTCCAGTCTGCACCGTTGTTTTGGCATCGAATGGTTCACCCACTCGGACATATTGTGAAGCGTCCGGGTATGCCATGCCTAAACGGCTTGCAGCCTCTTTAGCATCTTCAATACTTACTGCACATTCGAGCGATACATTTAGTTCCCTTATACGCAGTTCAGCCTCATTAATTGCTGCCTTTAGCTTGTTTATCTGAGCATAGCTTCCTGCTATATTAGCAAACCGAGAGACGATAACCAGCGAAGAAGCAGCTATAACTGCCATAGCAAGCAATAGCGCCCATTTACACCCGGATGAGAGCAGTTTTTCCTTCGGCTGCAGCCGCTGTCTATGTTGCGCATCCTGTTTTTCTTGCCTGCGCGGCAGCGGAATTGCCTGCTCATACGCATAAGCAACTGAACTGCGTGAGGGTGAATAAACCCTTGTCGCAGAGGAATATGGATTTCTTATGCGAGACTTATCCGCTATTTCCATGGTATTCCTCTTTCGGCTTAAGAATGCACCGGCTAAAGTTTTTCTATTGCGCGAAGCTTTGCGCTTCTTGACCTTGGGTTAGCTTCGACTTCTGCTAAATTAGCAGTTGCTGGCTTCTTTGTAAGAATCCGTACTACTGGCTTTTTCCCGCAAGTGCATATTGGCGCTCTTGGCGAGCAAGTACAGGGTTTTTCAAATGCCTGAAACTGAAGTTTAGCTATACGATCCTCTAAAGAGTGGAAAGTTATAACGCATAATCTGCCCCCTTTGTTTAACAGGTGTATTGCTTCGCATAGCGCTTGCCCAAGACCTTTGAGCTCACTGTTGACCTCAATTCTGATTGCCTGAAAGGTACGCCGCGCCGGATGATGCCCTTCCCATCGCTTTGCTGCAGGCACAGCCGATTTAATAATTTCTGCAAGTTCAGTAGTTGAACTTATCGGTGAAACTGCACGTGCCCGCACAATAGCGCCTGCAATGCGTACAGCAAAACGTTCTTCGCCGTATTCACGAAAAATGCGCACAAGTTCTTCTAAGGGATAGGCGTTGACAACTTCATACGCCGTTAAATCGTCAGACCCATCCATGCGCATATCAAGCGGAGCCTCAATATGATAAGAAAACCCCCGTTCAGCCGTATCGAGCTGATGCGAGGAAACCCCCAAATCCAACAGTATTCCATCGGCCGAGCTTACCCCAATATCTGCTAGCAGGTGCCGCATATTGAAAAAGTTGCCGTGTATAGCTTTAAATGAGTCAGCATAGCTGCTTAATCTCTGCCCTGCTTCTAAAATCGCTTCTTCATCGCGGTCTATACCAATAATCCTGCTGCCTGAAGGCAAACGCTCAAGTACTGCTTTTGCATGGCCGCCCCCTCCAAGAGTACCATCAATAAAGACTCCGCCGCGCTCAGGTGTCAAAAATCCAAGCACTTCATTAACCATTATTGGGATATGAAAAAAGGGCTTCATATTCCTAATTGCGCAAGGCGTTCAATTGCCTTGTTGTATTCTGCTTCCATGCTTTGTTTGTGAAGACTCCAAATTTCAGGCGCCCATATCTCAAAATGCGTATCAACGCCTACAAGCATTGCATCTTTTTGGAGACCTGCATATTCTCGCAGGCTGTTGGGAACAAGGATTCTTCCTTGTTTATCAAGTTCGCACTCAGCTGCGGTAGAAAAGAGCATACGCCGAAACGATTGAGCCATTGTATCTGTAATGGGGAGGTTCGAAAAGCGGCCTGCAAAAGCCTGCCAGCTAGCCTGTGACATCCCGAACAAGCAACTTTCGTTATTATGCCCTAAAATGCCCTGCGTAATGAAAACAGTTTCGCCGAGTTCTTCGCGCCACTTTGCAGGTATAAAAATGCGGCCTTTTGCGTCTATCCCGTGTGAAAAGCTGGTAATCAGCATACAACCGCCTCCTTTTGCCTGCATTTTTACTGCTATTTATATTATCGGTATTATACACCACTTCTGAACACTTGTCACCACAATTATTTACATTTGCCCCAATATGCATGAAAAACGGCGCTGATAGCAGACGAGGAGCAAACAAAAAAGCCTTCCGCGCAAAACGCAGAAGGCATACTTCATATTATTATATTTCTAAAATGAGCTTCGGTGCAAACTCCAAATGGTCTGCTGAGACTAACAGGTATTCCACTTTGTTGCGCTTCCCCTCAAAGCTGCCTTTACAACTCTTCGCATGAAGATGGCCGTAAACGACAAGTTCAATTCCTGCTTTTTCAATTAGTTCTGTGAACCCTGAGGGAGACCTGCTCTCATTAAGAGGCGGATAGTGAAGCATTGCAAGCTTCCTTCCGGAATTCGGTAAACAGGAAAGGGAAAGATTAAGCCTTATCAATTCCCGCTCATATACTTTTTTATCCTCAATAGAAAAATTTGCGCTGCCCGGGCATACCCAGCCGCGCGTACCTGCAACATGTACAGAATTAAAAGAGAAGCAGTCATTTTGAATTACAAACACTGAAGGCGGCAGAACAGCCCGCACTTTTGAAAGTGAATCCCACCAGTAGTCATGATTCCCGCGTATAAGCACCTTTGTCCCTGGAAGCGCATCTAAGAACATTAAATCAACTAAGGCATCATTTAAGCGCATTGCCCAACTAAAGTCGCCAGGCAGCAGAACAAGATCATCTTGTAAAACTAAGTCTCTCCATGCTTTCGCAACACGTTCACAATGATTTGCCCAGGCAGAACCAAAAATGTCCATTGGTTTAGCTGCCGCACCCGACAAATGCAAATCGCTTATTGCAAACACCCTCATGCCAGCTTCTCCTAATATGGGAAAGGGCATCGTGGTGCGCCTTAAATCCCAACTAATTAATCTTCGTCAAATTCATCTTCGGCTTCTTCTGACTCGCTCTCATCATCTTCTTCGTCTTCTTCTTGCGAATCATCGCCAAACTCTTTGTGGATATCCTGTAAATCATCAGACGGAATATCATTAGGAAGCGGCACATCAATTTCGTCGAGCTGAGTCATGTCTACTTCAATTTTTGGAGGATGCGCTATCAAGCTTTGGAGTTTTTGGCGCCGTCTCCTCTGATTTAGACAATATGTGCATAGTTCCTGCCCTGGAGCTGCAAGGTTTTCTCCGCACTCCTGGCATAGATTCTGTGTTTCTTCTGCTTCGTCCATTTCGCCGGTAATTTCACGCCTGCATACATTGCAGAATTTTTCATCTTCGCGGATATAGTTTAATTCGCATCTAGGGCATTTGCGCAGACCCATGGTCCTTCCCCTTTCAAAACAACCGAAGAAGCCCTGCCTTATTCAGGCAGGAAAGCAGCCGCTGTAAATAGCTGTTTGCTCTTTTGGCTTCATCAACCCTATTATGCGGAAGGTTTAGAGCACTGTCAAGGCATCAAATAAGTTTTAATGCGACAAGCTTACATCCGATACGATTCTTCCTATGTGTTCCAGCAGTTCTGTGTTGCCGATGTTTTCTCGGCTTGAATAAAGAAACGCTGCAGGAGGTGCGCCAAGTAATTTTGCTGCGGTATTAGCCGCCTTTTGTTGCTTTGAGCGCGCCAGTTTGTCTGCTTTTGTTGCAACTATTGTAAAAGGGATGCCTGCATGCAGCAGCCATTGAAAAAGCTGCCTGTCTTGAGCTGTTGGTTCATGACGAATATCAAGAAGTATCAGCATATGCGTGACACGGCCTGAATTAAGATAAGTCTCTACCAATTGTCCCCATGACTCCTGGGTTGCTTTAGAAGCTTTCGCATAGCCATAGCCCGGGAGGTCCACCAAGTAAAAAGATTTATTTATTACAAAGAAATTAAGCAGCCTGGTCTTGCCGGGTGACTGTGAAGTTTTGGCAAGCTTTTTGTTGTTGCATAAAGTATTTATCAGAGTTGATTTTCCAACGTTAGATTTGCCGACGATAGCGATTTCAGCATCAAGCAACGCGGGATAGCCCTCTGAAGCTATCCCAACGCTTGTAAGAAATTCCGCCTGCTTAATCTTAAATAAATCTTTCTCTGCACTCATGCTTGCATACCTTCGCCATGGATAGCCTGCTGCCACTTATCTGCTGTATAGTAAGGCACAGCTTTCTTAAGCGGAAGTGCGCATAGGGTTTCATCAAACACCTGTTCCAAAGTCTCCATAAAACGAAAGTCTAAGGCGTTGCGGGCGCTTTCAGGTATTTCTTCGATATCTTTGCGGTTGCCTTCAGGAAGAAGCACACAAGTCAGCCCTGCTCTTAACGCAGCAAGCGATTTTTCGCGGACGCCGCCAATTGGAAGCACCTTTCCCCGGAGCGTGATTTCACCTGTCATTGCAATATCTGCGCGTGCAGGAGTATGCGTAAGCGCAGATAGGATTGCAGCTGCCATTGCAACTCCAGCGCTTGGCCCATCCTTTGGAACTGCACCTTGAGGCACGTGCAGGTGTATATCGAGCTTAGTCAATGCAGTTGGGTCAAGGCCCCATTCTTCAGCATGCGCACGCACATATGTCATTGCCGCCTTTCCGGATTCCTGCATAACATCACCAAGATGACCTGTAAGCTGCACAATACCGGAGCCCTTAGTTACAGCAGCTTCAATACTTAGGGTTTCGCCCCCTGCAGGAGTCCATGCAAGACCTGTAACAACGCCAACCTCACTTTTCTCACGCTTATAATCTTCATGGTAGCGCGGCTTGCCAAGGAATTCAAGCCGCTTTTTTGGAGTTAATGTAATTGTCTTTCGCCCCCTCGCTATTTGACATGCCGCTTTGCGGCATACCGCAGCAAGCATACGCTCAAGCTCTCTAACGCCTGCTTCTCGCGTATAGCCATTTATAATAGCGAGTATTTCCTCATCGGCTATGCGCAGGTTGCTCTTTTTTAAACCATGCGCCTCAAGCTGTTTTGCTAAAAGATGACGCTTGGCTATCTGCAGCTTTTCGCAATCAAGGTAGCTTTGCACATGTATTACTTCCATACGATCCAAAACAGGTTTTGGTATTGTCTGTTCATCATTTGCTGTTGTTAAGAGCATTGCTTTAGAAAGATCATAAGGAAGCTCAAGATAATGATCCCTAAAAGCGAAATTCTGTGCGCCGTCGAGCACCTCAAGCATTGCTGCAGCAGGATCACCCCTAAAATCCGAAGCCAGCTTGTCAATCTCATCAAAAAGGAGAACAGGATTAGTTGAACCCGCTTGCCTCATAGCCGAGATAACCCGCCCCGGCATCGCGCCTATATAAGTTCTGCGGTGACCGCGGATTTCGGCTTCGTCACGGATACCGCCAAGACTCATCCTAACAAAGTTCCTGCCCATTGCTTTTGCAATAGATTCGACTATTGAAGTTTTGCCAACCCCGGGCGGTCCGACAAAACATAGAATCTGTCCATTAGGCTTGGAAGTAAGTTTTTGTACTGCAAGGTATTCAATTATTCTGTCCTTAACCTTTTCCATACCATAGTGATTGCTGTCAAGAATCTTACGGGCATAATCTAAATCAAGGTTGTCTTCTGTTTGCTCAGCCCATGGAAGCTCCAGCAAGCACTCGATATAGTTGCGCGCTATAGGCGTTTCGTGCGAGCCCATTGGCAGCACTGCAAGCCTTCCTATTTCTTTTTTAAGCCGCTCAGCAACTGCTTCCGGGAACTGCTTTTCTTTCATTCGGGCATAGTA
>JAKJBL010000035.1:0-14691 GCA_022707005.1 Bacillota bacterium
GGATACCATCCGCCCGCAGCCACGCATAATACATGGCCGTTGGTTTTATTTGGCGGATTACATTTGTTGATTTGTACACAACGGGCGGATAATATCCGCCCCTACATAATTATGAGGATTCAAACAGTTTGCAGATTTAGAAATACAGGTAGTTAATATTTTATGTAAGCGAATGGTGGAAAAATGGATTTACCAAAGCGTAAAAAGATTCGGCTAGAGGGGTATGATTATTCATCATGCGGCGCGTATTTTATTACCATTTGCGTCACTAACAAAAATGCGTTGTTAAGGAACGTAGGTGAGGATATCACCCGTCCGCATGACCCGCACACAGTAGGGGCGGATACCATCCGCCCGCGAAAACACGTTGCACCGCAGGGGCAGATACCATCCGCCCGCATGACCCGCACACCGTAGGGGCGGATACCATCCGCCCGTATGATCCGCACACCGAAGGGGTGGATACCATCCGCCCGCGAAAACACGATGCACATTAGGGGCGGATACCATCCGCCCGCGAAAACACGTTGCACCGCAGGGGCGGATACCATCCGCCCGCATGACCCACAACCCACCGCAGGGGCGGATATCCGCCCGCATAACCCACGCACCGTAGGGGCGGATACCATCCGCCCGCAGCCACGCATAATACATGGCCGTTGGTTCTATTTGGCGAATTACATTTGTTGATTTGTATTTCCCGGGCGGATAATATCCGCCCCTACATATATCCGGGCGGAAAACTTCCCCCCTGCTAAAAATTGAAGTTTTCCGGGTCTGCCATAATGCGCTTGTTCTCATTAAGTGCATCAAGCATTTTAATATCCTCACCTCTTAGCATAAAATCAAGCTGCCCGTTTGAGAGTATGCGCTCTTTATGGGTAGATTTCGGTATAACTATTACGCCCTGCTCTATATTCCACTTTAGTACGATTTGGGCAGGAGTCCTGTCGTATTTTCGCGCGAGTTCCACAACTGTTTCTTCGCTAAGAATTGGCGCCCCTGTACTGCCTAACGGGCTGTATGCTTCAACAGCTATGCCCTGATGAGTACAGTACTCAATAAGTTCCTTTTGTGAGAGCAGGGGGTGACGTTCAATCTGGTTCACTGCGGGAACGATTTCCGCTTCTTTAAGAAGCGCTTCCATGTGATGTTTATGGAAGTTGCTCACGCCGATTGCGCGAATTCTCTTTTGCTTATATAGGCTCTCAAGCACCTTCCAGCTCTCAATAAACTTGCCTGCAACAGGCCAATGGAGCAAATAAAGGTCGACATAATCAGTTCCAAGGCGCTTAAGGCTCTCTTCAAAGGCAGCCTCTGCGCGCCCTTTTCGCATATCGTCATTCCAGAGTTTTGTTGTTAAAAAGATTTCCTCGCGCAAAACGCCGCTTTGCTTTATGCCCTCGCCTACTTCGCCTTCGTTTTCATAAATGGAGGCAGTATCAAGATGCCTGTATCCGACCCGAAGCGCATAGCGCACTGCCTCAAGCGTGACCCCCTGTTCCGGCATCAGGAAAACGCCCAAGCCAAGCATAGGGATTTCTACTCCATTATTTAGCTTTTTTGTCTGTGAAAATATCATGCTTTACCTCGCTTAATTCTATTTGCTTTTAATATACCCATAAATTCAGGCAATGCGCATCTATAGACTCAAGCTTTCTTTATAGCGTTCAAGCAGGAGCATTAGAGGCACCCCGAGACCGTAGCAAACAAGTGCCTGCCCAAGCGCCACATACAACGCACACACCCAAAACGGTGAACCAACCTTATAAATATCAAAAAGCAGCCAACCTATAACAAGGGCATTTATAAGCACTGCAGACAGAGGCGCAAAGCAGCGCGCTAAGGAAGGGCGCAAATACCCTTTAAGCTTAAATGTTATAAATGCGGCAAGCAGAGTTGAAAGGCTCCCAAAGATAATATCAGGCAACGCTGCGCCAAGCAGCAGGTTAGAAACAAGACAGCCGACAAAGAGCCCGGGCACAGCAGCAGGAGTAAAATAAGGGAGGACTGCCATTGCCTCGGATATGCGAAGCTGCATGAGCCCTGAGCTTATTGGGGCTACAGCAAGCGTAATAAGCGCATACAGCGAAGCAATAATTGCGCCTTGCACCAAGAATTTGGGCTTCATATCTTAGCTAAAAGCTTTCGTATGTGGGTGTTGCAGGTTCTTGCGAGGTTTTGCTCATCGATATTTTTAAGCTTACCATCTTTAACTGTAATCTTGCCGTTAACAAGCACATAATCAACCGGCGAAGCAAACCCGACAGTGCCAAAAATGCTTGCAGGGTCAAAATGGGTGCCTACAAGGCCTAAACGCTCATGCTTAATTAAAAATGCATCTGCTGCAAACCCTAACGCAAGTTTGCCAAGCTTTGTTCTGCCAAGAAGCTTTGCGCTTCCGTTTGTTGCAATCTTTAAAAACTCATACGCTGACGGGCTGCGCTCGCCCCAGCTTAGCCTGTGCAGAAGATATGCGTTTCGAATTTCTTCAAGCATATTCGAGCCGTCGTTGCTTGCGCTGCCGTCTACTGCAAGGCCAAGGGGAATGTTAAGCCTTAGCATCTCTGGCACGCGGCATACGCCTGAAGAAAGCTTCATATTTGAGCTTGGACAATGCGCAACGCCTGTTTGCGAAGCTGAAAGCTTCTCAAGCTCACTATCATTAAAGTGAATTCCGTGAGCATACCATGTATCGCTGCCCGTCCACCCTAAGCTTTCCATATAGTCAAATGGTCTCATGCCAAAGGCGTTTAGAGTATACTGTTCCTCGTCCTTTGTTTCGCATAAATGCGTATGCAGCCGGACCTTATAGCTCCTTGCAAGATGTGCGCTCTCACGCAGCAGCTCAGCATTTACTGAAAACGGCGAGCACGGCGCAAGCGCTACCTGGCGCATTGAATAGGGGCTCGGGTCGTGGTATGTTTCAATAAGCCGCCTGCTGTCGCGCAAAATTGTATCAGGCGTCTGCACAACAGAGTCTGGCGGCAGCCCACCGTCTTTTTTTGAAAGGCTCATGCTTCCGCGCGTTGCATGAAAACGAAGCCCAAGTTCGTCCGCTGCGCTAAACTGTGCGTCTATAAGGCTGCTGCCTGCGTTTTTAGGGAATACATAGTGATGGTCAAGGCAGGTGGTGCAGCCATGGAGCATCAGCTCTCCCATGCCTGCAAGCGAGCTGAGGTATATGCTCTTTTCATTAAGATGTTCCCAAATACCGTATAGAGTCTTCAGCCAGTCGAACAGCTCCATGTTTTGCACTTTGGGAAGGTTGCGCGTAAAGTACTGGTAAAGATGATGATGGGTATTTATTAAGCCGGGATACATCCACATGCCTTTTGCATCTATGGTTTCATCAGCAGCAGGAGGGTCAGAAGATATCTCTCTTATAACGCCGTCTTCACAATAAACCGAGACATTGTTGAGCACAGTGTCATAATCATCACAAGTTACGAGCGTATCTATATTTTTAATTAAAAGAGACTGCATTTAAACCTCCGGATATTTACAGCTAACGCTTTTGCTAAGCTTAACCCGGATACCATGCCTTAAGGTCGGGCACATTTAGCGCTGCGTACCAAAGAATAAATACGAGCGTGGATATTCTTAAAAGCGGAAGCTTTTCTTTTAAAAGCCGCACAAAGCAAAGGATAAGCACTGCCGCAACATAGCATAGCAGCCAAAACGCCTGTATGCGCTTAAAGGTCAGACCGTATGCGCCTATATAGAGCAATAAGCGCGTAAAGGCTGAGGCAAGTATAATCCCCGTTGCAAGCAGTAAAAAAGCAAGCAGTCCCTTAAGCAAACGGCCTTTTTGCACATTGCACAAAAACAGCGCAAAAACGGAATAGTTTATTATTGATACAAGCAAAAGCTGCCCAAAGCCTTCAACAGCATATTCGGAATATGTGAGCCCCTCTGGAAGCCCATGCCCGCCAAAAAGATATACTGCCTGAACAAATGAAAACAGCATATATACAGCAAGTAAAGCGCAAAGGATAATGGCAGGTGCAGTTATAGGCCATTGCCTGGTTTCAAACGGTTTCGGCTCATGCCTCCTTCCCCAGGCTGCATTATGAAGAAAGCTGTAAAAAAGCACAGCGCAGCTTATGAGCAAAGCTATACGCCATAAAATTTCTGAAAGGTTAAGTGAAGCGACAAGCGATTTGGCATAAAGGCCCATAACTGCATCAGCTGAAAGCAGCAGCTTTAGAACTATCGCAACAATCGGGAGCGCAATGAGTATCCCGAGCACTACGCCCTTTCGCCTGCCGGACTGTGGCATTAGACATGCAAACACATTAAAAAATCTGCCTATGCTGCTAAAGGGCTGTACAAAGAACCCATAGAAAAACAGCTTTATATAACTTGACTCATGCCCCTTTGGAAGCGGCTTAGTTACATACTGGCTGTGGAGCATCAAGAGGAAGGGAATTGCGAAAAGGTTAAGCAAAGCCAACATTTCATCGCTGTAGCCGCGAGTTTGAAATACAAGCATAAGGCATAAATAAGCACCTATTAGTGCAAAAAGATAACCAAGCGGCCTTGCCTTTGCTTGCTTATAGCAAAATACATGGAATAAAACTAAATAAGCTATCCAGAATCCGGCATAAAACAGCCCAAGCGCTTCTGTGCCAAGCCTAAACGAATATACAAGCGCCTGAAAAATAAAGCCGAGCAAAAGCGTGCCAAGCATGAGCAGGCGAGCAGCTCCCAAAGAAGGGCCGCCCCCCAATTCAAGCGCAGATGCCTCGTTTAATGCCTCGTTCAAAACAGGCTGAAGCTTTGTTCCGCAGCCCGAACAAAATATATCCCCCTGCTTGTAAGAGGCGCCGCATGAAGTACACTGCATAATCTCTCCGACTCTGGCTCATAATTGGTCAGCTAAAGCTGTTTAATATAACAGCGCCTGCGTTTATTCTGCTCAGTATCAAAATATCGCCACTGGCTTTGAACGTTTTTATTTTCTTCAAGTTCAGGCCCTGTTTCCGCATACTTTACGCCATCTTCGATTGCAAATTTGAGCAAGCGGTTTATTAAGACCGCATTTATTCCCGTACCCTGCAAATCCGGCCTGACTGCAATAAGGAATAGGTCCAAAGTGTCGTTTTTCCCTTTTAGGGCGCGAAGCATGTGAAACCAGCCAAAGGGAAACAGCCTGCCCTGCGATTTTTGCTGCGCATGAGAGAGCGAAGGTGCTGCAACCCCAAAAGCGACGAGCTCGCCTTTATCGTTTCTAACCATTGCAGTTGTGCGCCCGTCAACAATAGGTAAAAACTCATCAACGTATTTTTCAACCTGTTTAGGCGTAAGCGCTACCATCCCAAAAAGCGCGAGATACGCTTCATTATAGAGCTTAAAGACATCCTCTATATGGGGCTTGATTGACTTACGGCTTGTTAGCGGCACATGCACGAGCTTCATGCGGCGTTCTACAGCTTGGGCAAGCCTGTCAAGCTTTAATAGCCGTTCATCATCTAAGGCAGGGAGCGATATGCGGTATTCGACCCAGTCCACATCTTTTACGAAGCCCATTCGCTCCATATGCTCCATATAGTAAGGATAATTGTAGTAAACATAGAATTGGCTCAACCTGTCAAAACCCTCTACGAGCAGCCCTTCTTTATCCATATCAGAAAACCCGAGAGGTCCATGGATGCTTGTGCAGCCCTTTTCTCTGCCCCAGGTTTCTACAGCGTTAAAGAGCGCGTCAACAACTTCCGCATCGTCTATATAGTCAGCATGCGAAAAACGCATTTGGTTTTTCTCGTATTTTTCGTTTGAGCGCGTGTTGTAGATTGCTGCAATTCTGCCTACGATTTTATTCTCGCGAAAAGCGAGGAAGCATTTTGCATCGCAATACTCAAAGGCGGGGTTCTTGTCACGGTCAAAATCAGCAACCTGGCTCGAAAACATATCTGGAACATAATACGGGTTGTGCTTATACAGCTGATTTGCAAAGGCTATAAATTTTTTAATGTCTTTTTTCGAGTTGATTTCTTTTATAACTACCATTTGCACTGCCCCCAAGCATATACTGACTCATATTTATTCATTGTTCGCGCTCATTATAGCAGACACAGCAATTAGCGGCAAGCTGCGCAAATATAGCTGCTGGCTTTTAAAGGGGCTGCGCCTTAAGTCAGGCGCAGCCCCATAAACAGCTCAAACTTATACTGCAAATAATACGGCAAGCAGTATGCCTATTGCTGCAGCGCTTACTGCAAGCTCTTTCCACCCTGCTTTTAAGGTCTCTGCTTTTGCGTATCTTTCCGGCAATGCATCGAATTTTTCGCTAAACCCCTTTTCTATGTGCGCTTTATATAAATCGCTGTATGCGCCGGGGTATCCTGGATTGCAGCTCATTACACTCACCTCCAAAACAAACTATATTCCATATATAACCTTTTCGGGGGGCGTTAAACATCTCGCTATTGCCCGTATTCTTCAAGCTTTGAGATTATAGCTGAACACAGTCTGTCAAGCTCAAGCGCGTATGCATCAATGAGCGCCCTGTCTTCATCCTCAATTGCATCCTCAAGCCTTCTTTTAATGGATATCAGCTCATTTAGCGTGCTCTCGCCAAGCCAGCTTTTATATTTTGAAAGAATCAGCTCAGCTTTTTCAAGCGCATTTGCAGCAGGCCCAAGCTGTTGCGCTAATACCGCCCTGCTTGCCTCAATTCTTGAACGAACATTGCTTATATCGATTTCGCTGTCAACAGAAACAGAAATTCCGAAAATCTCTTTAATGAGCTTTTCAAGCTTGCCTGTATAAAGCCCCCAATAGCTGATGCTGTCGATGTTGAGCGCTGTGCCTGCAACAGTATGGCGCCCTAAAGCAGACATATCCATTCTTAGCGCAAAGAGCGCAAGCGATGAAATCTGCTTGAAACTCAGGTTTGTTTCTATATTTTGTTCAAGCGCCTTATATATTTCGGGCAGACGGGCAATTTCTCCTGTTTGCTTAAGCTGTTTTAGAATTTCTGTAACTATGCGCTGCTGCCTGTCAATTCGCGCAATATCAGATGATCCCTTGCGCTGCCGCGCATAATCAAGCACAGCCTGGCCGTTTAAATGCTGCATGCCGGGAAGAAGCTGGCGGCCGTTCATGTTGACTTCAACATCAACATCGTAATCAACGCCGCCCATTGCGTCTACAACTTCTTTAACAACCGTCATATTAAAGCCGACATAATAATGTATCGGAAGCCCGCCAAGCAAATAGCTCACAGTACCCATTGAATATCCAAAGCCGTTTTTCTGCGCTCCGCCTCCTGAAGAAAATGCGCTGTTAATTTTGCCGTAACGCACCTCTTCGCCTTCATAGAGCAGCTTCCCGTTGGTGTTTGCGAGCTTTACATAACTATCGCGCGGGATGGAGAGCATATCCACTTTGTTAGTATTAAAATCGATTGTGAGCAAAAGCATGGTATCTGTGCGAAACGAGCCCCAGTTCGAGCGCTCCGCGCTTTCGTCAATGCCAAGCACAAGTATGTTTACGCGGTCTTTCATTAACTCTAAATCCGCCTGGCTTAACAAAAACGCTTCAGGGTCTATTGTAGGTTCAGGCGTGATTTCAGGCGTGAGAGACGGCGCTGCTGCTGTCGGCGTTGGGTCAGGCGCTGCCTGGGGAGGTTCCGGCTGCTCTAAAAACAGGGCTGCCGGGTTATTGATATCGAGGTAGAACTTTAAGAATACAGCGCCGCCTGCGATTACAAGCGCAAGCAGCACCCAAAGCATCTTTTTCATTGGCGAGGACTTTTTTGAATTCTGCGCCCTGCTCTTCCCTGCTGACGCTTCGCTGTCAGATGGCTTTGCATGCGCATTTATATTATTAGTCTCGCTCATAGATTTGGCCGTTTTGCCTATACGGCGGATTTTATTTGCTTTCGGATTGCTTTGCATAGCTTTTCTCCAAATAGTTTTACTGCTGACCTATTATACTTCATTCGCTCTTAGCAAGTATGCCTATATATGTGAATTATGCATAAATTTTTAGCATGCAATTTAAGCGCATAGCACAAAAAACACGCAAAGCTAAACTATGCAAAAGCTTGTTGAGCTCATACGAGCATAAACCCGGGGTTTGCAAAGAGGGGGTTGCCTAAATAGATTCTGTCTATTGTTTCATCTATGCGCCTGCCATCTTCAAGCATCCAGACACGGGTTATACCCGGGATTTCACAAAGCGTATTTATGACCGAATATAGATACATCTGCGCGCGCGCATTAGGCGGTATATGAGAAATTCCGCTTTTTACAAACTCAAGCAGCTTCTTTGAAAACCCGGGCGCCCAATTAACTACAGCCATATTGCCCTGCAGGGAAACTGAAAGCAGCTCCTCTTCATTATAAAGGCTAAGGCTAACTCCAGGGTCTGCAGGCCCTCTGAAAAGTTCGCTTATGCGCGCCTTTGGACTTTCTGCCTCAACTTGAGGCAGCGCGCGCAAAACAGGATAAAGCCCAAGCCCATCTGTATCCGGGAAGCTGAGCGTTATTGTGTGACCGAGCCTGCTCTTAAAATCAGACCGTAAAAAATAATCTCTGCCGTCTTTAAGGCCAAGCATACTGCTTGCATCAACAGCTGTTTCACCTAAAAGAATTCTAACACCTTCAATATTTGGGCAGAAGCCGGTAACAGAGTAAATGAGGCAGGCAAAAACTGCAGCTTCGTTAAACCGCTCTTTTGGCTGCTCAAAATAAAGCTCAAGTATGCCTTCTGATAAAGCCGCGCTATTGTCTGCTTGCAAGTCGCTCTTTTGTGCAGTTTGCATAAAAGCTGTTTTTAAAAGCCTCATATTTGCAGGAAGAACAGGCTCCCGGCCAATACTTTCAACAGGGCCTTTTGCAAGTTCGCCTACAAGCGCAGCTACAATAAGTTCTAATTCCGCCTGTTTATCATAGCGGAGAGTGCGCGCATCGCTTAACAAAAGGCTGCCGGAGGTATCCAAAAAGTACATCTGCGCATCGCGTGTTTCAAAAGCGCCTGCCTCAGGCAGTTCCTCCTGCTCATAGGCCTGGTATTCCTTTTCGAGAGCAGAAATATATGAATCAAGGGGTATATCTACAGGTTTTTGTATTCCGAGCGGGCGGCCTTTGTAGCCGGGCTGCACGCCGTTAATTAAAACATCCGTATACAGGCTGCCTTCATTTGCAAAAACGGTTGCTGCAATTGCTGCACGCATAATAAGAAGCTCCCTGTCATTTGAAAGGGTTCCTGAAAAATCAACAGTGCAAATGTCTCCTGAAAGTTCAACATCAACAAGCCTTAGGCTGCTTGGCACAACAGGGTTGAATGAAGGGTTGTTCGGCCCTGCGCACAGCGCTTCAACTGCAGCTTTAGCACGGCTTGTGCCTGTCTTCCAGGTTATCTCGCGCTGTTCGGCTCCAAGCCTGCTGTCCGCCATCAAAAAATACAGCTCCAGATGCGCGCTTCGCGGTTCATCGGATAAAGTCGGAGGCGGCAGCGCAGTGCTTTGCGGCAGCTGGGGCACAAATTCCGCCTGAACTGTGCAGCCGCACAACAAAATGCACAAAAGTACAGCATTGAGGCGCAAAACCATTCTTTTAAAGAGCCTATATTTCATTATTTACCCCGCTGAAAGCACATTAAGCAGCGAATAGTAACCGAGCTTGTACAGTTCGCCTTCCTGAAGCAGCTGAATTGCGGCATTTACTGCTTTATGCTCCTGCCCGTCTTTTCGCCCGGTCCATGTTATGTCGATATAAGCCTCAGATGCAATCCTTTCGCTGTTTATTTCACTGTTCCTTACGGCAAAAGCATCAATGGTTCCAATAGACAAAAGTTGAGTTTCAAAAGCCGCAAAGTCGGGCTTCTGGAACCCGCCAATTTCACTTTCTGCAAAGAGTGAATACGCCTGCGCATATTCTCCTTCCGCCAAATGACCCAAAGCAAGCTCAATAAGCATATTCGGTGTTATTATAACCGAAGCGTTTTCAGACATCGGTTCAAGCCATTTTGAGGAAGTATGCGCTGATGTAAAGCCAAGCGCAAAAGGAGGCACACGCGCACCCGCGCCTTTGCCATCCATATCTATAAGAAGCTGCACGCGCGACGGCCCGCCAAGCGTACAGAGAGTGTTTACAATTGCGTATACGCTTAACCTGTGCGCAAGCTCAATTTCTTCGTGCAATAAAGATTTCCCTGTGTAAGAGAGCATTTCGTTTGAGAGAGTCACATAGAGAATCCCGCCTTCGCGCGCTACCTCAACAAGCCTTGTGCCCTTTGGAACAACAGGCTCAAGATCCCCGTAAAGCGCAGCAGGGCCTGCAAGCAGCTGCCGAATTACTGCAGCCTCTATATACTCGTTTGCTCTGACTGTGACAATTCGCTGCACCGGAACAAGCGCAGGCTCTTCTGTAAGACGAAAATAAAGGGTTACGCTTACATCCCTGCCTACGCCTGCTGAAGGGTCTATGCCAGGGAGCGGTTCGCGAACTGCGTCTTCTTTAATAATGGTTTGCGTACAGCCGGAAATAAGCACAGCAAAAAGCAGAAACAAGGCGAGTATTTTTAGTTTTTTACTCATGGCTTGCCTCCTCACGGGGGTTATGCCGAATTGGCAGGCGTACAGTAAAGGTTGTGCCGCGCCCAACAACGCTCTCGACCTGAATATAGCCTCCGTGCATTGAGACAATGCGCTCAACAATCGAAAGCCCAAGCCCCGTACCTCCGGTTTCCCGGCTTCTTGCTTTATCTACTCTATAAAAGCGTTCAAACAAGCGCGGTACAGCGCCCTTTGGTATGCCAATGCCTGTATCGTGAACTATAAGCGCAGCGAATGCACCATCTGGCTTTAAGGTAACTGCAACAGCGCCTTTATCCGTATATTTAAGCGCGTTGTCAATTAAATTTACAACAACCTGTTCAAGGCGCGCTTCATCCGCCTCAATAGTTACAGGCAGCATTTTCCGCTCAAGCCTGATGCCCTTTTTCTTGGCAATGGGCATAAGCCGCCTTATAACCCTGAGCACGAGCGCCTCTAAATCCACTTCTGCAATGTTGAGGGTGCGCTCTTCGTTTTCGTTTTGCACAAGCCGGAGAAGGTCGTTTATTGTGTTGTTGAGCCTGTCGATTTCATGGTTTATATCAGCAAAGAATTCGCGCGTTGTTTTAGGGTCAGGCTCGTCCTGGTAGAGCATTGATTCTGCGAGGATTTTCATTGTTGAAAGCGGTGTCTTAAGCTCATGCGATGCATTTGAAACAAATTCATTTCTTAAACGGTCATGGTTCTCGAGCTTTTCGCTCATTATATTGAATGCATCCGCAAGTGTTGCAAGCTCATCCTTGCCGCGCACAGGCACACGTTCAGAATAGCCCTGCGCACCTACTCTGCGTATTGCATTTGTAAGCACAAGAATCGGGCGCGTAAGCCAGCCTGAAACTATAAGGCTGATAATCCCTACTGCTACTGCAAAAATTAGAAATACAAGGCCAATTTGTTTTGTAATAGTATCTACGCTCTCAACTGCATCCTGAATGGATGAAGCGTAAAGGAGTACTCCAAGCTGCGTGCCCTCAAGTGTAATTGGAGCTGTATAGTAAACTACCCAGCTTGTTGAAGTAAGAAAGGTGAGCGCCTTGCCAAACTCGTTTAAATTGGTCAGCTTATGAAAGCCGTATGATGACCCTGCTCTTGCAAGAAGAACCTCTCTGACTTCCCTATATGGAAGACGATAACCGTTAAACTCAGATGCTGTATCTAGCTGAACTACTGCGTCAGTATCAAGCAGGAGCACTCGCCCGCCTGTTTGCTTGGTCCACTCTGAGCTGTACGCATAAAGCGCCTCAACATCTTGTTTTTCGTAAAGAGGCGCAATAGCAAGCGCTAAATGCTCAGTTTCGCTAAGCTGCGCTAAAGTTCGCTGCGAGACCAAAAAGCCTTTTACAAGCTCGCCTACAACCCCGCTGATTGCAACAAAAGCGAGTACCATAACTATTAAATATATTGCAACTATGCGAAAACGTATTGAGCCAAGAAAGCTACGCATGCCCAAAATAATAGCCGACTCCCCATTTTGTAACTACATACTGGGGCTTGTCAGGGTCAGGTTCAATTTTTGAGCGCAGACGCCGGATGTGCACATCAACAGTGCGAAAATCCCCCATGTACTCGTAACCCCAAACGTTTTCGAGCAGTTCCTCTCTGGTAAACACCCTGCCCGGGCTTGCCATGAAATACTGGAGCAAATCGAATTCCTTTACAGTAAGGTTAACAGGGCTTCCGTTGACCTCAACAGAGCGCGTCTGAGAATCAAGAAATAGCCCGCCTTCGCTAAGCTGTGTTTTTTGGGGGCCGCGTACAACCGCGGTTCTGCGCAGAATGGATTTTATTCGCGCTTTGACCTCAAGGATATTAAAGGGCTTAGTCATATAATCATCTGCGCCAAATTCAAGCCCTAAGATTTTATCCATATCCTCGCCCTTGGCTGTAAGCATTATAATCGGCACATCTGAGGTTTCGCGCACCTGCTGGCACACCTCGATGCCCGAGAGCTTAGGAAGCATAACATCAAGGAGCACAAGGTCATAGGCATTTTCACGGATTTTTTCAAGTGCTTCCTCGCCATCAGCAGCCTGGTCGATTTCGTAACCTTCCTGCTGAAGGGAAAATCGGAGCCCTTTAAGGATTAGAGGCTCATCGTCTACTAAAAGTATCCGTATTGCCACTGTTGCACCTCCTTTTATATATGCGCAGCGCTTTTAAAAGCAGCAGCGCACCCTGCATCTATGTACTGTTAAGTATACCACATTTACATCATTATGCATCTTTATATCATGCGAAAAATGAGCAATGACGAAGAATTTATGGTTATTTACTATACAAATCACTTAAATCTTTGTTATACTAATACTTGATTTTTAGAGGGTGCATGCCCAAGAAAAATTTTTAAAGGATTGAGAAAGTTGAAAAGATTTATATGCGCTGCTTTGGTGCTTATAACCCTGTGCACAGCTTTTGCTGCGCAAGCAGCCTTTGATCCGAGCGCAAGTATAGGCACAAAGTTTGTAGTACTCATGGATGCGGATTCAGGCGCTGTTTTATGGAGTCAAAGAGGGGATGAACGCGCATACCCGGCAAGCACTACAAAAATCTTAACCTGCATACTTGCGCTTGAAAACGGAAACCTCGATGAAACAATTACAGTCGGGCGTGAGGTTGAGCGCGGGTTCTCATCCAAAAGCTCATTGATGGGGCTCTCGCCCGGAGAAACTTTAACTTTGCGCGACCTTATTTACGGAATAATGCTCGTTTCAGGCAATGATGCAGCAGCTGCGATTGCTGTGCATATCGGAGGGTCAACAGAGGGATTTGCGGATTTGATGAACGCAAAAGCCGCTGACCTTGGGATGGAGAACTCCCATTTTGTAAACCCGCACGGCGTACAAAAGGAAGACCATTATACAACTGCGCTCGACATGGCAAAACTGATGTCATACACAGTAAAAAACAAAGACTTCCGCGCAATTATAGCTAAACGCACATACGAAATCCCCCCAACTAACCGAAATCGCCGCGGTTATCAGCTCGAAAACACAAATAAGCTCGTGCATACAAAACCCGAAGCTGACAGCAGCATGGAATACCGCTATGCGCTTGGCGGGAAAACAGGAGATACAGACGCTGCCGGCCGCTGTTTGGTTGCAGCTGCAGAAAAGGACGGCACAACCCTCGTAAGCGTGCAGCTTAACGACCCTGATGCAAACCGCCGTTTTTCACTTGCAGCAGAACTGTTTAACTGGGGCTTTGCAAATTTTGCTTCAATTGATGCCATAGAGCTCGATTTAGCCGATACTGTTGAGGTACCTGTTAAAAACTGCAGCTTTGATGATGAAACCGGAGGCCTCCTGACGCTTAAGGTTGATTTGTCAAATAAGCGCATTTCACAGCTTGCGGATGAAATAGAAAGAATTAAGCAGAACCCGTCTGCAATTACTACTTCAATAATAACTGAGGGCGAACTCACAGCGCCAATTGCAAAAGGAGACCTGCTTGCAAAAGTATCGTACCTGTTTGAAGGGGCAACACTCTTTACAGCTGATGCATACGCAATTAGAGATGTAGAAAAAATGGGCGGGGGCGTGCTTAAAACCCATGCGCCTGCGCCGACCATTGAAGAAGCAATACCGCGCAAAAGCAAAGGCCCCTGGCTATTCTATGGGCTTGTTGCAGCAGCAGTTCTGCTTCTTGCTGGGCTTGCAGTTTTCTTAAAGAATCGCAGGGGCAGCCGCAGAAAAAGAGTGCGGCGAACCCATTTCTACTCTGGCAGGAGATAGCCTAAAGAGGTGAGCATTGCCCATGAACGTAAAAATCATAGCACAAAACAAGAAGGCGCGGCATGAATACTTCATCGAAGATGTTTATGAATGCGGGCTGGTGCTTTTTGGGCCTGAGGTAAAGTCCATCCGTCAGGGCAAAGTCAACCTTAAAGACAGCTACTGCATGGTAAAAGGCGGCGAAATATTTGTGCGCGGCATGCATGTAAGCCCCTATGAACAGGGGAACATTTATAACAAAGACCCTTTTCGCGAACGTAAGCTTCTTTTGCACAAGAGGGAAATCAATAAACTGCAGGTTCTCTCTCAGGCGCAGGGCATGAGCCTTATACCATTAAAACTGTATCTAAAAGACGGCAGGATAAAGCTCGAGCTTGCAGTAGCAAAAGGCAA
>JAKJBL010000035.1:14701-15004 GCA_022707005.1 Bacillota bacterium
CATGACCTTGCTAAGCGTGAGAGCGAGCGCGAAATTGAACGCACATTCAGGCAAATAAATAAAGAAGCATAACGCTTTGTAAATATTGTGGAGGCACCTTAATGAAGAGACTGCCCTTTGACAAGGAACAGCTTACAGGCATAATTAACAAATATCCCACGCCGTTTCATATTTATGATGAAGAAGGCATTTTAAAAAACCTTAAGCGGCTGCAGGCAGCGTTTTCGTGGAATCCCGGCTTTAAAGAATACTTTGCTGTTAAAGCTGAGCCCAACCCCATTATTCTTAAGCTGCTTTATGAGG
>JAKJBL010000035.1:15014-16404 GCA_022707005.1 Bacillota bacterium
TTACAGAGCTCATGCTTTGCAAGGCGCTTGGAATTACAGGCGCAGACATTATGTTTTCATCCAACAATACGCCTGCGGAAGAATTTATTCTTGCCCGGAACTTAAACGCAACAATTAACCTTGACGATATAACCCACATAGATTATTTAAAAAAACACGGCGGAATTCCGCAAACCATAAGCTGCCGCTTTAACCCTGGCGGAGAGTTCCGCCTGGGCAATTCAATTATGGGCAACCCAGGAGACTCAAAATATGGCTTTACCCGCAAGCAGCTTACAGAAGGGTTTTTGGAGCTTATTAAGCTTGGGGTAAAACACTTCGGCCTGCACGCCTTTTTAGCAAGCAATATACTTGAGCCGGATTACTACAGTACGCTTGCAGCCATACTTTTTAAAACTGCTGTTGAGCTTAGCGAGGAGACAGGTGCAAATATAAGCTTTGTAAACCTTTCCGGCGGCATAGGCATTCCCTATCGCCCGGAAGAGAAGCCGGTTGAAATTGAGCGGATAGGCGAAGCAGTTGAAGCTAAATATCGCGAACTTGTTGAACCGGCAGGCTTGGAGCTTGAGCTCTACTCAGAACTTGGCAGATATATAACCGGCCCGTACGGGTACCTTGTTACAAGAGCAATCCATAAAAAAGATACGCATAAGCACTATATTGGTGTTGACGCATGTGCAGTAAACCTTTTAAGGCCTGCAATGTACGGCGCGTATCACCACATAAGCGTAATGGGCAAGGAAACCGCGCCTTGTGAAAATGTTTATGACATAGTCGGTTCGCTTTGCGAGAACAACGATAAATTTGCAATAGACAGAAGCCTCCCCTGCATTGAAACAGGCGATATCCTTGTCCTGCATGATACCGGCGCGCATGGGTTTGCAATGGGTTATAACTATAATGGAAAGCTCCGCTCTGCAGAGGTGCTTTTAAAGCGCGATGGCTCCACAGAGCTTATTCGGAGAGCTGAAACGCCTAAGGATTATTTTGCCACTCTGGACTTCTTGCATCTGTTTGACTAATGCAAATAAATGTAATAAAATATAGATGAAGCGCATGGCTTAAATGCGCTGATATGGGGGCGAAACCGGTTTCGACGGGGATCGCTGAAGTAGGATAAGCGTGCCGCAGATTCCGAGCTGCGTAAAAAGCGGAACCTTAAACAATAACTGAGAACAATTCTTTTGTTCCCGTCGCTGCTTAAGCAGTGACCGTCTGGCTCCGGAGGCCCACGGCCGGTACCCGGGCGTCATCATCGTGGGGAACCAGCCTGCCTAAGCTTTGCGGCAGGTGGGATAAATGAAGCTACTAAGGCGCTGACCCTGTTGGCGGGGGCTGTGCTGAGGGAAGTTTAAAACACCAACTAAGCGCGTAGAAAGTCCTGCAGACG
>JAKJBL010000036.1:0-13917 GCA_022707005.1 Bacillota bacterium
GGCTAAAGCCCTGCTCTCCGTTTAGGCTTGCAATTATTGAGCGCATCCCATTATGCGTGCCTGCGCTCCCTGATGCACGGACGCGAAGGTTCCCTATAGGCAGGTCAATATCATCAAAGAGCACTATTAAGCGCGATGGCTCAAGCTTATAATATGAAAGCAGCGCCTCTACGGCCCTGCCGCTAAGGTTCATATATGTCTGCGGTTTTGCGAGAATAAGCTTTTCGGATGCGTAAAAGCCCTCCCCGAGAAGCGAGAAATGCTGCCGCCTGCTTATTTTAATATTAAGCTTAGCCGCAATCAGGTCGAGCGCGCGAAAACCCGCGTTATGGCGCGAAAGGCTGTAGGCAAGCCCCGGGTTGCCAAGCCCTGCAATAATAAACATATATCCTCCCTGCTGCCTAAGCCGCAGCACGCGAAAATGCCGCGGTCAGCCGCAGCCTTGACCTATTATACATTGCATGCTCTCTCTAAACAATTGGACAAATGCTCACATTATGCGATTTTGCATATCTTTTGCCATACTTTGTTTACATCATTGCGCATTGCATACATTACCTGAAATGAGTATAATGGGTTGTGCTGCCATTGGGCACACCCTTAGTGCATATACGCAGGAGGAGATTACAAATGAAAAGCAAACTTGCGCTTTTGCTCGCACTTGCGGCAGTGCTTTTTGTTTTTGCAGGCTGTGCCGACAACTCTGAAGATATTGTAGGCATAGTAGGTGAAACACCCATATATCGCTGGTATTATGAGGCGCATTTAAAAAAACAGCTTGCGCTCTATGAGCGCAACTACGGGGTAGACTTGAGCGAGCCCGCATACAGAACCGAATATAAAGAATACAAAGAGAACAGGCTTACAGACCTTATAGGAATTACTGCGCTAAAAGACGAAGCGCGCAAAATGGGCCTTTTCAGCTTAAATAGCGACCAGGAGGCTGAAGTAGATAAGAGATACCTCGAATACTACAACCTCGCAATGTCAAGCTTCCTTGAAAAACACGGGACAGACGAAAAGGGCTACAGGCGCGCAGAGCAGGAATATATAGACTGGCTTGGCGCAAACAGCCTTACGCCTGAGCGTGTGCGTTCAAGCATCCGCGATGAGTATGTGCTCTCCCTGCTTTATGATTCTTTAGGCAAAGCGCGCGGTGCAACAGATGAAGAAATCCGCGCCTATTACGAACAGGAACTCATAAACCAGCGTGAAAAGGCAGAGAGCGAGCCAGGCTGGTTTGGCGAAAACGCGTCTGTGCCAATTTACATACCTCAAGGCTATGCAGAAACTGCGCGCCTGACCTTAAACTTTAATAAGCAGCAGCAGCAGGAAATTTCAACAGCAGCAGATGCAGCTATGAAGGCGAATGTTGAATACATCGAAGCCATTACATCAAGCGGCGAGACTTCCGCGCTTGCAAACTCAAAAAAGAAAGCCTCAGACCGCCTGGACAAAGCATTTGAAAACGTGCTTGAGCGGTGCTACAAGCAAGTTGAAGCGCAGATGCAGCCAATTTTAGAAGAGGCGCGAAGCGGAAAAGATTTTATGGAGCTTATGCGGCAAAAATCTGAAGATAAACGCATGCTCCGCTACTTTGTTTGTGAAACTAGCAAACATGTTGAAGAGAGCTACCGCGCTGCAGCGCTTGAGCTGAAAAACCCGGGCGATATTTCAGACCCTGTACGCCTTGAACAGGGCGTGTGCATTATTTACCTTGTTGAGCGCCCCGAACCCGGGCAGCGGCCGCTTGAACTTGTATATGATGAAATTAAAAAGAGTCTTTCATTTACCGCAAATACAGCTTTGGATTTTGAGCTGTGGAACGAATATGCAAAGAAAGCCGAAGACGAAGGTATAGTAGAGCTCTTCATAGATAAACTTTAATCAACGGCATATATAAAAGGAGAACAAACTGATGAATAAAAAATACTTAGCCCCGCTTGCGCTTGCGCTCGCGCTTCTAATGGCGCTGCCTATGTTCGGGTGCAGCCTTGTAAGCGTAAACGAAGAAAAGAACAGGGCGCAGGTTGTAGCCAAGGTAGGCGGCACCGAAATAAAAAAGGGCGAGTTTATTGATGAGTTCACGCAGGCCATACAATATGTTTCAATGTTTGGCTATGACCCTACAGCAAGCGAGGCAGAGCTTAACGACTTCCAGGATATGGTACTTGAGAGCCTGATTAGAAAAAACCTCGAGAGCTACCAGGCGGACCTTAAAGGCTATAAGACGCTTACAGAAGAGGAGCTTAAAGAGGTTGACTCTGTAATAGAGGATGAGGAAGCATATATCTTCGATACAGCGCTTGAGCAGGCAAAAGCAAGCTTAGGCGCTGCAACAGAAGAAGAAATAAACAAAAAAGCGGAGGAGCTCTTCCCAAAGGCAGCAGAGCAAATCGTAGGCAAAGCATTTAAGCGCGAAGAATTTCGCACCTGGCTCAAAGAAATGGAAGTACGCGAGCGCCTTGTGCAAAAGATGCGCGAAGAATTCGACGCTACAATAACAGTAACTGACGAAGAAGTCCGCAAAGCTTTCGATGAAGAGCTGAATACAGATAAAACCCAAATGGAAGAGGACCCGGGCGCCTATAAGCAATACCAGGAAAGCGCAGAAAAATACGGCGGCGACCCCCCGTTCTATGCGCCAGAAGGCTATGTGCGCGTAAAATACATAAAGCTCGTGCCTGAAGATGAGCTGCCTGCAGAACTTGCTGACAACGAGGCGGAACTTGCAGAACTTGAAGCTGAGCTTGGCAAGCTCTCCCTAAGCGAAGAGGGGGGCAATACTGAGCGTATAGCGCAAATAAGAGCTGAACACGCAAGCCTTAAGGCAGAAACATTAAAGCTAAGAACCGAACATTTTGAAAAAAGCAGGCTTGAGGCTAAAAAAGCCTACGAAAAGCTTCAAAGCGGCGCAAGCTTTGACGAAGTCATGAAAGAATTTTCAAAAGATTCTGATTTTATGAACTACGATGTCTTTAAAGAAAAGGGCAAGCTCCTAAGCAGCCACGAAAGCGCAGCCGATTGGTCAGGCGAAATTAAAGCAGCTGTGCTTAAGCTTAACGAAGTTGGCAGCTATACAGGAATAATCGAGGACTCCGAGGGGTTCCATATACTTCAATACGTTGGGAAGGAACCTGCAGGCAGCCGCGAGTTTTCACAATATGAACAAACCATGCGCGAAAGCGTGCTAAGCGCGAAGCAGGCGGAAGAATGGGAGGCGCTCCTCTCAGAATGGTTAAAGGATACTACACTTGTAACACGCTATTTGGAGCGTATACGCGATGTGGGGAAAAAGAGCTGAGCTATAGACATGGCGCCGCAAGGCGCCTTTTATTTTGCAGTTTGCGGTAAAAAAGCAAGCTGCCAATGCGAAAAAAATTATATATTACTCTAAAAAAGGTTTTTTAGCACAAAAAATTATTGTTATTATTACCATCTGTGTCTATACAATAACAGGCATGTAGTGTATACTTAAGGCGAAATGCAACCCGCATTCATTTGTTGATTTAACATAACGAAAGGTACGCGTCCATTATGCATGTAACAGGCTATCGCTGCACGCATTGTAAGCGGGAGTATGCATATTCAGAAGATATGCTCACCTGCGAGCACTGCGGCGACTTAGGGATACTCGATATTCTTTTCGACTATACTGCAATAAAAAAAGAATTTACCAGAGAAACGCTTGCAAGCGACAGAACCAACAGCATTTGGCGCTATCGCGCTTTGCTGCCTGTTGAAGGGCATAACTGGGAGCAGTTTTTGCGCGTAGGGTGGACTCCGCTCTATCGCTCACATGCGCTTGAACGCTCCCTTGGCTTAAAGGCGCTCTACATTAAAGACGACGGGCTTAACCCAACTGCCTCTTTAAAAGACCGCGCTTCTGTAGTTGCAGTTTCGCGCGCACGGGAGCTTGGCTACAAAACTATTGCCTGCTCATCAACAGGCAATGCAGCTTCTTCCCTTGCAGGCAACGCAAGCCGTATGGGGCTTAAAAGCGTAATTTTCGTGCCTGAGCGCGCACCTAAGGGCAAGGTAGCTCAACTCTTGATTTTTGGCGCAAATGTCATAAGCGTGCAGGGCAATTACAGGCAAACCTTTGAGCTTTCTGCTGCAGCTATTGAAAAATGGGGGTTTTACAACCGAAACGCAGGCATAAACCCTATAATGGCAGAGGGCAAAAAAACTGCTGCTCTTGAAATCGCAGAACAGCTTTGCTTTAACCCGACTGACTGGGTCGCTGTTTCAGTAGGCGATGGCTGCACAATAGGCGGCATATACAACGGATTTAACGATTTATACAAGCTTGGCTTGCTCGAGCGCATTCCAAAGCTTTTAGGCGTACAGTCCTCCGGCTGCGCGCCTTTTGTAAAAGCTGCAAACAATAACGGTAAGTTAGAACCTGCTGAAGAAAACACGCTTGCTGACAGCATTGCAGTAGGCGTTCCGCGAAATGTTGAGAAAGCGCTCAGGGCAGTACGCGAAAGCTTTGGCGCATGGGTCGAAGTAAGCGATGAGGCAATCCTTTCAGCTATGCGCACTTTAGGCAGCACCGAAGGTATTTTCGGCGAACCGGCAGGTGTGGCTGCAACTGCAGGCGTTGTAGAGGCGCTTTCTAAAGGGCTTATTAAGCAGAATGAATCAGTTACTGTGCTTTGCACAGGGAGCGGCCTTAAGGATGTAAGCAATGCTATGCTTGCTGCAGGCGAACCGTTTTCCTGCCCGCCTGATTTGCATGCTCTGGAAAAGAGCGGCCGCATCGGTAAATAAAGGCTTGCAGGTCTTATTTACAATTAAGCAACTACGCTATATAATACTCAATGTTGTCCCTACAAATTCACCTTGAGTTGCTGCATTCGGTTAAGCCGTATGTATGAAGTACATCATATATGCAAGATGCATTAAAAAAGGAGGAATACCATGAAGAAGTCGATTGCACTGATCCTTTCCCTGGTATTGTTGCTCAGTGTGGCAGCATGTGCAGCGCCTGCAGCGCCTGCCCCTGCGCCAGCACCCGAAGCGCCAGCGCCAGCACCCGAAGCGCCCGCACCAGCGCCCGCTCCGGAAGCAGGCCTTACGCTCGAAAACATTAAGGTCGGCTTTGTCCACATTACTGACCCAAGCGACGGCGGCTATACCTACAACCACGATTTGGGCACACAAAAGATGCAAAAGACGCTTAACCTGCGCGACGACCAAATCTTTAACAAGTTCAACACAAACGAAGATGCCTCTTGCCAGGCTGCTCTTGAAGAACTCGTTGAAGAAGGTTGCCACATTATTTTTGCAACAAGCTTCGGCTTTGAGCCCTATGTGCTTGCAGCAGCAGAAGAAAACCCGGATGTGCAGTTCTGCCACGCTACAGGCTTCCGCGCTGCAGGCAGTGGCCTTGCAAACTTCCACAACTACTTCGGCGCAATTTACGAAGCGCGCTATCTCTCAGGCATTGCAGCAGGTCTAAAGACCCAGACAAATAAGCTTGGCTATGTAACAGCAATGCCTTTTGCAGAGTGCATAAGCGGCCTTACAGGCTTCTACCTCGGCGCAAAGAGCGTAAACCCCGATGTAACAATGGAAGTTATGTATACAAACAACTGGAACGACCCAACAAAGGAACAGCAGGTCGCACAGGCGCTTATAGACATGGGCTGTGACGTTCTTTGCCAGCATGCTGACTCAACCGCAACTCAAACAACTGCAGAAGCTAATGGCAAATGGGGCGTAGGCTACAACTCAGACATGCGTACAGCAGCACCCAAGGCTGTGCTTACATCCGCAGTTTGGGATTGGGGCATTTACCTCACCCTCGCAGTACAATCGCTTGTTGACGGCGTTGCAATCCCCGTTGACTTCTCCGGCGGCCTTAAAGAAGGCGTTGTCAATGTTTCCCCGCTAAATGATGCGCTTGTTGCACCAGGCACAGCAGAGGCAATTGAAGCAGCTCGTGCGAAGATTCTCTCAGGCGAGCTCCATGTCTTCCAGGGCCCGCTCCATGGCGCAGGCGTTGACTTTGACGGCAACCCGATGGAAATCAACCTTGCAGAAGGCGAGCGCTTCTATGAGCCGCAAAGCTCACCCTCCTGGGTCTACTTTGTAGACGGCGTACACGAAAACAAATAAGTTATTCAATGAGCAGAGCCGCAGGCTTTTGCGGCTCTGCTCATACAAATGCGTGCACAGCCGTCCGTAAGGCAAAGGCCCGCCCCCTGCGGATACAACACGCAAAGGAATCGGGCGCGTATCGATTCTTTTGCTGTTCTATCCGCCTTAATGGTGAGAAAGGGGGAACATTATTTTGGAAAATACTGCGGAACACGCAATATGTATCCGAAACGTCACCAAAACATTCGGGCCTGTATGCGCCAATGACAAAGTCTGCCTGGATGTGTCGCGCGGGGAAATCTTAGCTCTTTTGGGCGAAAACGGCTCAGGCAAAACCACACTCATGAATATGCTCTCAGGCATTTACTACCCTGACAGCGGGCATATTTTCGTAAACGGCGAAGAAGTTATAATCCGCTCGCCAAAAGACGCTTACGACCTCGGAATCGGCATGATTCACCAGCATTTTAAACTTGTGGATGTGCTTACAGCCGCAGAAAACATTGTGCTCGGGCTGCCGGGCAGCGTACATATCAACCGCAGGGCGCTCTGCCGCGAAATCAGCGAAATAAGCCACAAATACGGCTTTGACATTGACCCGAACAAAAAGATATACAACATGTCGGTAAGCGAAAAGCAGACTGTAGAGATTATTAAGGTGCTCTACAGAGGCGCAAAAACGCTTATTCTTGATGAGCCTACTGCTGTGCTTACACCTCAGGAAACAGAAAAGCTGTTTGCTGTGCTCCGTAATATGAAGGCTGACGGCAAAGCAATAATAATAATTACACATAAGCTTGCTGAAGTGCTCGCAATTTCAGACAGAGTTACAATTTTAAGAAAAGGCTGCTTAATAGACACAGTCGAAACAAAAAACGCTACAATGCAGTCGCTCACAGAGGCAATGGTCGGAAGAAGCATAAGCCTTGCCATAAAGCGGGAAATGCCGGATAACGCAAAAGCGCGCCTTGATGTAAAGGAGCTGACCTGCACTAATCATGACGGCGTTAAGGTGCTTGAAAACGTAAGCTTTACGCTGCGCGCAGGCGAAATTCTTGGCATTGCGGGGATTGCGGGCAGCGGGCAGAAGGAGCTTTGCGAAGCAATTGCAGGTCTGTACCCAATTGCAGATGGCGAAGTGCTCTTTATAAACAAAACTACTGGTGAAAAAGACAACCTCGCACACAAGACGCCAACAGAGATTATTGAGCTTGGCGTTTCTATGGCGTTTGTGCCTGAAGACCGTCTCGGCATGGGGCTTGTAGCCTCAATGGATATGGTAGACAATGTAATGCTCAAAAGCTACAGGTCGAACAAAGGCCCGCTTTTAGACCGCAAAGCGCCGAAAGCACTTGCAGAGAGCCTCATAAAAAAGCTCGATATCATTACGCCCGGCACTTCTACCCCTGTTGCAAGGCTCTCAGGCGGTAATGTGCAAAAGGTGCTCTTAGGCCGTGAAATAGCAGGCGCACCCTCAGTGCTCCTTGTCGCCTACCCTGTGCGCGGGCTCGATATAAACTCCTCCTATACAATTTATGACCTTTTAAACGAGCAAAAACGCAAGGATGTAGCAGTGCTCTTTATCGGCGAGGACCTTGATGTTCTGCTTGAGCTGTGCGACCGCATACTTGTGCTTTGCGGGGGCAAGGTGAGCGGGCTTGTAGATGCGCGCGGAATAACAAAAGAAGAAATCGGCCTTATGATGATGCATATAGACGATGAATTTAAGCAACGCGAAGGCGAGGTGGGCGCATGAGCAAGCATTTGGGCCACCACGAACCATTTGTACGCATGGCAAAGCGCGATACCATTGGCAGGGGCAAGGCTGCGCTTATTCGCGCTGCGGCAGTTTTAGGAGCGCTTGTTACAGGCGCGCTCATAATCTTGGCGCTTGGGCATAACCCTGTGCAGGTATATAAAGAAATGGTGCTCGGAAGCCTCGGCACGCGCACAGTGCTTTTAGAAACAATCCGCATTGCTATTCCGCTTCTAATTACCTCGCTTGCTATTTCGCTTGCGTTCAAAATGCGGTTTTGGAACATCGGAGCCGAAGGGCAGATTTTAGTCGGAGCAATGGCATCAAGCTATTTTGCGCTCTTCCAATATCAGAACATCCCGCGCATACCTTTGCTGCTTATTATGTTTTTTGTAGCAATAGTAAGCGGCGGCCTATACGGGCTGCTGCCTGCAATATTTAAGGCAAAGTGGAACACAAACGAAACGCTCTTTACGCTTATGCTCAACTATATTGCACTTGCCTTTTTGCAATACCTGCAAAACGGACCCTGGAAGGATCCTATGCAAAAGGGGTTCCCGAAAATTGCAATGTTCAACAGCGCCGCAAAGCTGCCCAAGGTATTTAACGTCCACATAGGCTGGATAATTGCGCTTGTGCTTATGGTAGTTGTTGCAGTATATCTATCAAAAACAAAGCAGGGCTATGAAATCGCAGTTGTAGGCGAGAGCAGAAACACCGCAAAATACGCTGGTATGCATGTTGGCAAAATAATCATGCGCACCATGTTTCTTTCCGGCGCGCTTGCAGGGCTCGTGGGCTGCCTGCAGTGCGCTGGCGCAGACTATACGATTACCGACACAACAGCAGGCGGCGTTGGATTTACAGCAATTACAGTAGCCTGGCTTTCAAAGCTCAACCCCTATGTTATGCTTATTGTAGCCTTTGCTATTGCAGTGCTTGAGAGGGGCGCGAATAAAATTCAGACTGCTTTTAAAATTCCTGCATCAGCAGCTGAAGTGTTAGTTGGCATTATTCTTTTCTTTATGCTTGGCTGCGAGTTCTTTATAAACTATAAACTCATCTTCAGAGGCAGAAAGGAGGAAATTTAATGGATACACTTATTAACCTGCTCAACGCCTCTATTCTTGCCGGCACTCCGCTTCTGCTCGGCACGCTCGGCGAAATCCTTACTGAAAAATCGGGCAACCTTAACCTCGGTGTAGAAGGCATGATGTTCATGGGCGCAATTGCAGGGCTTGCAAGCTCTTTTTACTACGAAGCTGCAGCAGGCGCTGCTGTTTCAGGCGCAGTTTCAGCGCTGCTTGCCGTGCTTGGCGCCTTTTTATGCGGGGCGTTCGGCGCGCTTATATACAGCTTCCTTACTGTAACCTTAAGAGCGAACCAAAATGTCACAGGGCTTACGCTTACGATTTTTGGGGCAGGCTTCGCAAACTTTTTCGGCGAGCACATGGCGCTTCGCGCAGGCGGCTATGTAGCAGTAAGCGAAGTTACAAAGGCAGCCTTTGGCAACCTCAACCTCTCTTCGCTCTCAAGCATCCCGTATTTAGGCAAGCTCCTCTTTTCGTATAACTTTGTCGTATATTTTGCTGTTGTTTTGGCGCTTATCCTTGCGTGGTTCCTCAATAAAACGCGCACAGGGCTCAATCTCCGCGCAGTTGGCGAGAGCCCTGCTACTGCTGATGCAGCCGGCATAAATGTTGCAAGGTACAAATACCTTGCAACCTGCATAGGCGGCGGCGTCTGCGGCCTTGGCGGCATGTATATATGCATGGTTACATGCAAGGGCGTCTGGGTGCATAATGCTGTTAGCGGCCAGGGCTGGATAGCTGTTGCACTCGTAATTTTCGCAGCCTGGTGCGCAAGCCGCGCGCTTTTAGGCTCGCTGCTCTTTGGCGGGCTTACTGTGCTCAGGATGTACGTACCGCTTGGCATCCCAATGCAAATTTACGATATGCTGCCGTTTGTGGCGACTGTGTTAGTGCTTATTATAACAAGCATCCGCCAGAGCAGCGAACGGCTTCAGCCAAAATCATGCGGAATTAACTACTTTAGAGAAGAACGTTAGAGTATAACTGCAGACTTTAAGTAAATACATAACCTGACTACTAAAATATAAAAAAGGAGAGAACAACATGGCATACCAAAGAATTTTCAACTTTTCAGCAGGCCCTTCAATGCTGCCGCTTCCTGTGCTTGAAACAGCGCGGGACGAAATGCTGAACTACCGCGGCTCAGGCATGAGCGTAATGGAAATGAGCCACAGATCCAAGGTTTATGACGCAATCATAGTCGAAACCGAAGCGCTCTTGCGCGAAGTGATGGGCATACCCGCAAACTATAAGGTGCTCTTTTTACAGGGCGGCGCCTCGCTCCAGTTTGCGATGGTGCCGATGAACCTCATGAAAACAGGCAAAGCCGACTATATCGTTACAGGGCAGTTCTCAGGCAAAGCGTATGACGAAGCAAAAAAATACGGCGAAATCAATTTGGCGGCAACTACAAAATCCGAAAACTTTGTGCGCATCCCTTTACAAAACGAGCTCAAGCTAAACCCTGAGGCAGACTATGTTCACATTTGCTACAACAACACAATCTTTGGCACTAAGTGGCACTATCTGCCTGATACAGCCGCTGTGCCCCTGGTTGCGGATATGTCGAGCTCAATACTTTCCGAACCAGTAGATGTAGAAAAGTTCGCGCTTATTTACGCAGGCGCTCAGAAGAATATTGCGCCTGCAGGGCTGACGCTCGTAATTGTCCGCGATGACCTTTTAACAAAAGAGCTGCCTGCCTATGTGCCGACAATGTGCAACTATTTCGTAATGGCAGAAAACGGCTCAATGTACAACACGCCGCCCTGCTACCCAATTTACATTTGCAAGCTTGTGCTTGAGTGGATTAAGGGCATGGGCGGGCTTAGCGCAATGAAAGTACACAACGAAAAGAAAGCTGCGCTACTCTATGATTATTTAGAGACGAGCAAGCTCTTTAAGAGCCCTGTTGAGCTTAAGAGCCGCTCAATGATGAACGTTACCTTCCGCGCTGAGGATGACGATGTCAATGCGAAGTTCGTAAAAGAGGCGACTGCAGAGGGATTTGTAAACCTCAAAGGGCACCGCTCTGTAGGCGGTATGCGTGCCTCTATTTACAACGCAATGCCAATCGAAGGCGTAGAAAAGCTCGTTGCCTTTATGAAGGCGTTTGAGGGCTAAGAAAGCCCAAGCAAGTATTAACTAATAAAGGAGAGATAATATGCTTCGTGTTTTAGCAGCTGACGGAATGGAAAAGGGCGCAGTTAAAGAGCTTAGGGACCTTGGTTTCGAAGTAGTAGAGCAGTTTTACGAGCCGGAAGCGCTTATGGAACAAGTTAAGGAGTTTGATGTGCTTGTTGTGCGCTCTGCAACAAAAGTGCGTGAACCTATTATTGACGCTGCGCTTAGTACAAAGCGGCTTAAGCTTATTATCCGCGGCGGAGTAGGCGTTGATAATATTGATGTTGCCTATGCTCGCGAGCATGGCATTGAAGTTTGCAATACGCCAAATGCCTCAAGCGTTTCAGTCGCAGAGCTTGCAATAGGGCATATGTTTTCCATTGCCCGCTTTATAGGCATTGCAAACTGCACCATGCGCGAAGGCAAATGGGAAAAGAAGGCCTATAAAGGCACAGAGCTCATGGGCAAGACGCTCGGGCTTATCGGGATAGGCCGCATTGCGCAGGAAACGGCAAAACGCGCAAGTGCGCTCGGCATGAAAGTTATTTACACAAACCGATCAGGCCACAAGCCCGAATACGAGCCGTATACCCGCTATGAGCTTGACGAGCTGCTTGCGCTTTCTGACTATGTATCGCTGCATACGCCCGGCCCAAAGGGTTCACCTCCTATTTTAAGCGCAGAAAAGCTTGCGCTTATGAAAAAGGGCGCAGTGCTTATAAACACGGGAAGGGGCAACATGGTCGATACCTCAGCGCTTTTGGATGCGCTTGACGAAGGCAGGCTGCGCGGCTACGGTGTTGACGTATATGCTGAGGAACCCTGCACCGACGAACGCCTCCTTCACAACCCGAAGGTCAGCATGACGCCGCATGTGGGCGGCTCAACAGTCGAAGCACAGGAAAGAATAGGTGCTGAGGTCGTAGCGCATATTCGCCGAGTCTTCAATAAATAACTGCAAAACCATTACCCCCGCACTGAAAACGCGGGGGTTTTTTTATGCTGCGAATTGGCATGTATTCATATTCTTGCAAATATAATTTATAATTATACAAAATATTTGTAAAAAAGGGTTGCATTCTGTATTTATGGTAGTATAATTATGCATAATAACAAGTTTGAAAGGATGGTTCAACATGAAAACACTATATAAGGGGCTTGCTCTCGCACTTGCAGTTATACTCTTTGCTTCATTCTTTGGCTGCGCAGCGTCAAAAACGCCAACGCTTGATAAAATTAAAAAAGCGGGCAAACTTGTAATGCTGACAAACGCAGCTTTCCCCCCATTTGAATACTTGGGCGACGACAACAACGTAGCTGGCGTTGATGCTGATATTGCAGCTGCAATAGCAGCAGAGCTTGGGGTCAAGCTCGAAATTATAGACATGGACTTTGACGGTATAATTATGGCTGTGCAAAGCGGCAAAGGCGATTTGGGCGTAGCAGGGATGACTGCAACTGAAGAGCGCGCAAAGAGCGTTGATTTTTCAGTTGACTATGTCTCAACTACCCAAATGATAATTGTGCCGCAGGGCAGCCCTATTAAAACTGCGGAGGATTTAAGCGGTAAAAATGTTGGCGTACAGCTTGGCACAACCGGTGACCTGTTCGCTACAGACTACATTGAAGGAGCAGAGATTTCCCGCTTCAAAACCGGCTCTGACGCAGGTATAGCGCTTGCAAACGGGCAGATTGACGCAATAGTAATTGACGCAATGCCTGCAGACCAAATTGTTGCAGCAAACGCAGGGCTTGTGCTCTTAGATGAGCCGTTAACTGAGGAGCAATATGCAATAGCTATTAAAAAGGGCAACGATGACCTTAAAGAAGTTGTAAACAAAGTGCTCGAAAAGCTCTTAAAAGACGGCACTGTAGACGCGCTTATAGAAAAGCACATGGCGGCAGCCGCAAATTAAGAATTAGCTGACTGTATGCGGGGGGCATAGCGCCCCCTGCTTTAAAATGAAGGGACTTATAGCAATGTGGGAAAACTTCGGCGAGCAGCTTTATGATAATATTATCCGCGACAATCGTTACCTGCTCTATCTTGACGGCTTAAAAAACACCATGGTCCTGACGCTTGGAGCTGCAGTTTTAGGAATTGTGCTCGGCTCTCTTGTCGCAATCTGCAAAGTATATGCACGCACAAATAAAGCGCTTAAACCGCTTGATGCGCTTTGCGACGCATACCTTACCGTAATACGGGGTACTCCGGTAATGGTGCAGGTGATGATTTTCGGCTTTATAATATTTTCATCCTCAGGGTTTGATGTTATGGTATATGTGGCAATGCTCGCGTTTGGCATAAACTCGGGCGCCTATGTAGCTGAAATTGTGCGCGCTGGCATCCAGGCTGTAAATGTGGGGCAGGCGGAAGCTGGCAGGTCGCTTGGGCTTACGAACAATATGACCATGCGCTATATAATTCTGCCTCAGGCAATTAAAAACATCCTGCCTGCGCTTGCAAACGAGGCAATCACCCTATTAAAAGAAACTGCGATTGTCGGCTATATTGCAGTTGGCGACATAACTTACAAAGCAACTCTAATTCGTTCGCGCACATACAGCCCTGTGCCTATTTTGCTTATTGCGCTAATTTATTTGCTCATTGTAATGCTTATGACATGGGGGATGCGCAAACTTGAAAGGAGGCTGCAAAAAAGTGATAGAAGTGCATGATTTAAAAATGCATTTTGGCGATATAAAGGCGCTAAACGGTGTTACCGAACACATCGGCAAGGGTGAAAAGGTCGTAATTGTCGGCCCTTCGGGCTGCGGAAAAAGCACCTTTTTAAGATGCCTCAACCTCCTCGAAACGCCGACAAGCGGAAGCATATTTTT
>JAKJBL010000036.1:13939-16312 GCA_022707005.1 Bacillota bacterium
AGCAGTTCAACCTGTTCCCGCACATGAGCATCCGCGAAAACATAACGCTTGCGCCTGTAAAGCTAAAACTCATGAGCAAAGACGAGGCTGACGAAAAGGCAATGCGCCTGCTGTCTCGAATTGGGCTTACTGATAAGGCGGAGGCATATCCGAGCCAGCTCTCGGGCGGCCAACAGCAGCGTGTTGCAATTGTGCGCGCGCTTGCTATGAATCCTGATGTAATGCTCTTTGATGAACCAACATCTGCGCTCGACCCTGAAATGGTTGGCGAGGTGCTTGAAGTTATGAAGGAGCTTGCTCATGAGGGCATGACTATGGTTGTAGTAACCCATGAAATGGGGTTTGCAAAAGAAGTGGCTACAGCCTGCCTCTTTATGGATGAGGGGCTGATACTTGAAAGAAGCGCGCCTTCGGAGTTTTTTAACAACCCGAAGAACCCGCGGCTTGTTGACTTCCTTTCGAAGGTGCTCCATTAAGACATGAAAGATAGGCATTATGTAATATTCTGAGGCAATACGCCTTAACATGTTAACTCTACCCCTTTTAAGGGGTATTTTTCTTTTTGTCAACTGCGTATAAATGAAGTATAATAAGTGCACCACATCGACCAAGGGGTTAAGCTTATGAGCAGGTGCGGGTATGTGCTCTACACAGACACAGGCGCTGATATCCCGTTTTCAACAGCGCAGCAACAGGAGATAAAACTTGTTGATTTGCACTATAGTGTAGAGGATGAAACTCGCACGTACGCTTTTAGCCGCGAAGAGCTTTTTGAATTTTACAGCGCAATGCGAAACGGAGCGCATGTAAGCACGCTCCCTGTTTTAAGCGAAGCGCTCTCAAGGCTCTTTGAGGCAGAGCTCGACCTTGGAAACGATGTGCTTATGCTCACAACCTCGCGCTACTTAAGCAAGACCTTTTATGAGGCACAGCGCACCCGCGAAACACTGCTTTTAAAGTATCCTAAGCAGCGGATACTCCTTGTGGATACGCTTTTAAGCTCTATCGCACAGGCAATGTTAGTGTTCGAAGCCTCAAATATGCGCCTTGAGGGCATGGGGCTTGATGAAGTCGCACAATGGGCAGTTAAAAACCGCAGCTACATAAACGGCCTGCTCCTGCCAGAAAGCATGGAATGGCTGCGCAAGGCAGGCTTGTACTCAGGCGGAGTAGCAACAGATGTTTTAGGCAGGCGCACGCTCTTCAACCTTACTGCTAAGGGGCTGCTCCGTGTTCTTGCTAAAAGCCTAAGTACCCAAAGAAGCCTTTATGCGCTTGTTGAGAGCGTTATGCGCATAGGCTACAGCCTCGAAGACCAGATTATTGCGCTTGCGCATGCGGATGCGCCAGAGCCAGCAAACGAGCTTCGCGACCTGCTGCTTTATGAAACCGGCTGTGCAGGCGTAAACATTGTTCCGATGGGGCCAATAAACGGCGCCTATTTGGGACCCGGCGCTCTTTGCGCCGCGTTCTATGGAAGCGCGAGACAAGCATAATAAGCCAAAAAAGGAGTTTAATAATGCAGAAGCGTTTTGTCATTACAACAGAATCCAATTCGGAGGTCCCTTTTGAATGGGAAGATAGAACCGGCGTGAGCGTGCTTCGCATGCCCTATACGCTAAATGGAACCGAATACTTCTATGACCTTGGCAGAAATACCGACATTTCCGCGTTTTTTCAAGCCATGCGCGAGGGCGCGACTGTTATAACCTCACAGCGGAACCCGAATGAAATTGTTGAATACTTCGAGCCCTTTTTAATGCAGGGGCTTGATATTCTGCATATCGGCTTTTCGTCCGCGCTCTCAGGCACATTTAACTGCGAAGTTATAGCTGCTAAAGAACTCATGGAAAAATACCCGGAACGCCGCATAGAGCTTGTTGACAGCCTTTCGATTTCAGCGCCTTTAGCGCTGCTTATTGAGGAGGCGACTAAAATGCAGGAGCAGGGCGCGGAGCTTGATGAAATCCGCGACTGGGTCGAAGAAAACAAACTCAGAGTCTGCGCGCTCTTTACAGTTGACAGCCTCGAATATTTAAAGCGCGGCGGAAGGGTCAGCGGAGCAGCAGCGTTCTTTGGCTCAGTGCTCGAAATTAAGCCTGTGCTTTACGTTGACAGCGAAGGCCGCCTTGTTCCGCTTGAAAAAGTCAAAGGGCGCAAGCGCGCTATAAAATATATCCTCGAAAAGTGCGCTGCAACAATAAAAGACCCTCAGAATCAGACAGTTGTAATTTGGCAGGCGGATTGTATGGATGAAGCAATAGCGCTTAGCGAACAGGTAAAGGCGCTTATTAACCCAAAGGAAGTGCGCATTGAACCGGTTGGCCCTGTAATTGGCTCACATGCAGGGCCGGGTACGCTTTCGATTGCATA
>JAKJBL010000037.1 GCA_022707005.1 Bacillota bacterium
CAAGCTTAATGCATATATAGCGAATGGGTCTCTTAAACTGTATAAAAGCCATTGCTTGAACCATAGTGCTTAACCCGCCAAAAGAAATAATAAAGGTGCATAAGGGTACAGTAGTCTGAACCGGCAGACACAACTTAGAGATGTAGTAACAGCCTCCTGTAATCTCCATAATGCCTAAAAAAAGCCCATAAGAGGGCAAACACTTAGAGGAGCCGGAGGCATTGGCAAATAAACTGTCTATTGGAAGGCCAAGGATTTTGAACAAGCCAAGATATTTAAATATTTCTGCCAATACGAAAAAAAACATCACGCTTCCGCCGACTTTAAGCATATCCGACATACCATCTGCAATAGCTTTGGGCAGTGTCCCCAAAAAGGAGGTTTTTGACTCAGAGAATGTGTTTGCAGGGCGAGAGTAAGTTTGCGGCCACAGGATTTTATACAAAACCGCTGCGAGCAAGGCTGCAAAATAGTGAGAAAATGCAATCGGAACAAACAGACTGGTGTTTTTGAACAAACCATTTGCAACAAATCCAAGCAAAAACATCGGGCTGCATAAATTGCATACAGTACCCAGTTGTTCTGCTTCGTTAGCTGTAAGAGCGCCTGAACTTAGGAGCATACCGCATAACCTGGCGCCTGAGGGATAGCCTGAAATTCCCCCAAAAATCAATACTGGCAGGCTATAGTGCGATGTCTTTAGTTTTTTTGTTAAGGGATACAACACTTTTGCAAGAGAATGCAACCCGCCTGTGCGTTCAATAATTGTTGCGCTGACAAAGAACGGAAATAAAGTGGGCAGGAGCGTGTTCCACCATAAATTCAGCGCATTTTGTGCGGCCTGCATAGCTGGCTGTGAAAATAACAGGAGCAACAGGCATAAAAAGAATGCTGCAAGTACTGCTATGTGCTTCATGTGCGCCTCCATGAACTAAAGTCTTCTGTCTAAAGTATCCTAAATAACCTTATGAGGGAGAGGTGTTTACAATGACCAAAAAGGTAGGCCTTGCACTCGGCGCCGGGGGTGTAAAGGGCATTGCACATATTGGCGTTATACAGGCACTTGAAGAAAACGGGATTCCTATTGATATTATTTCCGGCTCGAGCGCAGGAGCTATAATTGGCGCGATTTATGCATGCGGAACTGACCTTAGCCTGCTAGGCAAGTTTTTCTCATCAGTAAATAGCAGGGGTTATCTTGATATGGCATTGCCTCGAACGGGCGGGGGGCTTGTTAAAGGCGAACGAATGCAGGAACTTGTGCGCCTGTTTACCCATGACAAAACATTCGAGCAAGCTCTGATACCCTTTATATGTATGGCTGTGGATGTTGAAACAGGCGAACTTATTACGTTTTCTAAAGAAAGGAAGCTCCACGAATGCGTGCGCGCCAGCATGTCAATACCGGGTGTTTTCGTGCCAATACGGATTGATGGGAAGCTCTGTGTAGACGGAGGGGTTCTGGAGCGGGTGCCGTGCATACAATTACGCGAAGCAGGGGCTGATGTTGTTATAGGCGTAGATGTAGGCTATAGGGGAGAACATAGACCTATAAACCAGCCAACAATGCGAAATATAATTGATAATACGCTTGAGATTATGCGCTGGGAAATTGCCCGGTTAAGGCTTGAACAGGCAGATGTAATGCTTTGCCCGCGCACCTTTAGTTTTATGCATGGTTTCTCAACAGAAAATACAGTAGAGTGCATTGCAGAAGGAAGACGCGCAGCGCTTGAAGCAATGCCTGCAATCAAAACTCTGCTTGAAACAAAAGGAATAGAGCTTGTTAAGTGATTTACACAATTACAGGGGGTTGTGAAAAATCTCGGGGTATGCTTGATTGGCCTTCAAGCAGAGCATAGATATCGTGCGCTCGAATGTCTAATTCAAGCAAGTTGGAAGTGTCAGGCGCGCATTTAGCGATATCCGCTTTGCGTATGATTAAAGGAAGAGAGCAGTTGCGGCTGATTGCTGAAATTAGGGGGCGTGCGCTGCGCCTAAACCCAAGCACACGAAGATAAAGAGATTTTGCTTGTGTTGCGTATGTTAAATGCGTTTTAGTTATGCCAAGCAAAGCGCACATGACAATTCGTTTGCAGCGCGCTAAGGTGTATCTCTTGCTCTTAAGAGCAGCAAGCAATCCCTCTATTGAATTTGAATATCTCGCATTATATTGTAAAACATTTTCAAAGCCCTCCCTGACATCGGGCAAAGCTTGGAGCTGTTCCAAGCTCATTTTTCGCAGGGCGTAGAGCGCTAAGGTTTCGATGCTTGATGGATGCACGGGTTTAATGCTGCCGCTTGCAAACTCTGTTGAGATTGTCTGCGGCATGCATTTGTATGCTTGCGGATTGGAATTAAAGAGCGCCTCACGTATAGCTGTCGCACTCGAAATTGTGCCTGTCAGAAGGGGTGAATTATAGTCGGAGTTAAGCCTATGGATAGCAACAGGCTGCGCCTTAGGCGCAAGCTTTTGCAGGAAGCGTATATATTCTATTCATAAAATACTATTTGGTGAGCGGAGTGCATCCAAAAGAAAATGAGGCGCGCCTAACGCATCAAATGCGTCAAAGCGTGCACGCGGATATGACTTTCCGAGCGTGAGTTGTTCCTGCATTGCTCTTTTAAAGGCAGGGGTTTCATCTGCAAGAATTTGTGCAGCCTTTGTAAGCAAAAGAATATCCGGTTCTTCGCTCCCAAAGCATAGATAGTTTAAAACACCTGTTCCCGCAAGCACGCTGACTCCGCCCAGTGCAAAGCGTTCAGCGCTTGAAAGCGCACATACAGCAGGCAATTCAAACACTATATCTGCGCCTGATTCAAGCGCCCATTTCGTCCGTGTATATTTATTTGCAACAGCAGGCTCACCTCGCTGCACATAATCACCGCTCATTACAACCATAACATAGTCGCAGCCTGTGATCTTGCGTGTCTTTTCAAGGTGGTGGACATGTCCGTTGTGTAAAGGATTGTATTCGGCTATAATACCTGCTGCCTGCATTTTAGCACCTTTATTTGTAATGCATATATTCTATCATAACAATTAAATGTATTCTTCATAAAACATGCGCCTTTCCCTTAAGAATTCTTTAATATATATGTCAGAACGGATGGTATTGTGATATAATTGTCAAGGCATATGGGATATAAAGCGGAAAGGATTGAAGTCTATGTCGTTAATTGGAGATATTAGAGAAAAGGCGAAACACAGTATAAAACACATTCTTCTTCCGGAGGGCGCAGAAGAGCGCACAATTAGAGCTGCTTCTGAGATTCTCAAAGAAGGAATAGCCAAGATAACACTTTTAGGGCATGAAAACGAAATTCAAGCAGCAGCGGACAGCATTGGTGTTTCAATTAAGGGAGCAGGCACTTTGAACCCGGAAAACGCGCCTGAACTCCCAGAATATATTGAAAAATACTATGATATGCGTAAAAGCAAGGGCATAACCCATGAACAAGCTGAAGCTCTTATGAAAACGCCGTTATTCTTTGCAGCAATGATGGTCAAGGAGTTTGAGGCGGATGGTTTAGTAGCCGGGGCTATCAACACAACTGGTGATGTGCTTAGACCATGTCTGCAAATTATAAAAATGGCAAAAGGGATTACTGTTGTCTCGAGCTGTTTTTTGATGCAGGTACCGGATAAAAGCTTTGGCGAAAACGGAGTACTTGTTTTTGCTGACTGTGCGGTCAACCCCAACCCCACATCTGAGCAGCTGGCTGCCATTGCGATTTCTTCAGCAGCAACAGGAAAGGCGCTATGCGGAATGCAGCCGCGAGTCGCAATGCTGTCTTTTTCGACAAAGGGGAGCGGCAAACACGAATTAGTCGATAAGGTAGTAGAAGCAACTGCCCTTGTTAAACAGCTTGCACCTGAATTGAATGTAGACGGAGAACTGCAGGCAGATGCCGCTTTAGTTGAAAAAGTCGGGCAGCTTAAGTCGCCCGGCAGTTCAGTCGCTGGCCGGGCAAATGTTTTGGTTTTCCCTGATTTGCAGGCAGCGAATATTGGCTATAAGCTTGTTGAGCGCTTAGCGGGAGCAACTGCAATAGGGCCTGTCAGCCAGGGTTTTGCGCGCCCTGTTAACGATTTATCAAGAGGATGCAGCACCGAAGATATTATCAATGTAGTTGCCATTACAGCCGTTCAGGCGCAGGATATGTAAGGAGACAGATGTGAAGATACTAATTATAAATGCAGGCAGCAGTTCTTTAAAATATCAGCTTACATCCATTGATGAAAACAAAACAATCGCAAAAGGCTTATGTGAGCGAATAGGTCTTGCTGGCTCAGCTCTAATTTATAAGCCAACCGGACGAGATGCGTATGAGTTCAAAAAGCAAATGAACGACCATACCGAAGCAATGAAAATGGTTCTTGGCGCGCTGATTGACCCAACAATCGGTGTTATTTCAGGCATGGAAGAAATATGCGCAGTAGGGCATAGGCTTGTTCACGGCGGAGAAAAGTTTACAGGTTCAGCGCTTATAACGGACGAAATGCTCGCAACTATGGAAGAGCTGACAGAGCTTGCACCCTTGCATAACCCTGCAAATCTAATGGGCGTGCGCGCGTGCAGAGAAATTATGGGTGACATACCTATGGTAGGTGTGTTCGATACCGCATTTCATCAGACAATGCCTAAAAAGGCATATCTGTATGCAATACCTTATGAAGCCTATACCCAAATGCGTATACGCAGGTATGGCTTCCATGGCACCTCGCATTTATATGTTTCTGAACGTGCAGTTGCTTTGCTTAATAAACCAGCAGAAAACACAAAAATCATTACTTGCCACTTGGGCAACGGTTCGAGCATTGCTGCAGTAAACGGCGGAAAAAGCGTTGATACAACAATGGGCTTTACACCTCTTGAGGGTCTCCCGATGGGTTCGCGCTGCGGCGATATAGACCCTGCAATAGTTACTTATTTGATGGATAAAAATAATTGGAATACATCTGAGGTATGCGCGTATTTAAATAAGCAGAGCGGTATGTGCGGCCTTTCAGGTGTTTCGCCTGATTTTAGAGATTTGTGGGTTGCGCATAATAATGGCAATGAACGTGCTACAGCAGCTTTAGAGGTATTTTGCTATAAAGTTAAGCGCTATATAGGCGCCTATGCTGCAGTTATGAATGGTGTTGATGCAATCGTGTTTACAGCAGGTATAGGAGAAAACGATTCGGGTGTCCGCGAATGGGTAATGAAGGACATGGAGTACCTCGGAGTGGATTTTAACCTTGACCTTAACCGCAAGTGCCCAAGAGGGAAGGAAGTTGAGCTGACTAACCCGAACAGCCGCACAAAAGTGTTTGTTATCCCGACAGATGAAGAAATGGTAATTGCACGCGATACAGCACGCATTGCAAAGCTCTAAATACAAACAATTTTTTAATTAGGAGGAGCCTTCGTGAAACACATTAAAACAATCCAAAAGCCAAATATGCCCTCGGGCGGGCAGACCGGCTGCGGCGAATGCCAGGCAAGCTGCCAGTCTGCATGCAAAACAAGCTGCACAGTAGCCAATCAGTCCTGCCAGAAAGAAAAACGATAACCTATTGCTAAGCAAGCACTTCTGGGCGGGCATATATGCCCGCCCAGAAGTGTGTAATGAGTTAGGGGGAACAGCGCTTGATACATGCTTTTAAATTCAAGGATGTGATTAACGACCGATGGCTCTACTTGGTTCTTGATGTTGAAAGCGGAGCAATACATGAACTTGATGAGAGTGCATTTATAGTAGCGAGAAATATAGAATTGGGTCTCGACCCGCTGCAAAGCGGGCAAAATGAAGTTCAAGTGCATGAGGTTCTTGCTGAATTTGAGCAGCTGAGAAATTTAGGGATGCTCTATACCAAGGAGCATGCTTACAAGGCGAACGAACAAACTTACCCGCAAATAATAAAAGCAATGTGCCTTCATGTTGCACATGACTGTAACCTTCGCTGTAAATACTGTTTTGCATCTACAGGGAAATTTAAAGGCGAACGGATGCTTATGCAAATGGATGTTGCAAAAGCAGCGCTCGATTTATTAATTGCGCGTTCCGGAACCCGCAAGAATCTTGAAGTTGATTTGTTTGGCGGCGAACCTTTGCTAAATTTTGCTGCAGTTGAGGGGATAGTCTCCTATGGCCGTCAGCTTGAAAAGCAATATGGGAAAGTAATTCGCTTTACAATAACAACTAATGCACTTGATTTGACCGCTGAAAGGATGTCTTATCTTAACAAAGAAATGCATAATGTTGTTTTGAGCCTTGATGGCAGGAAGAGCGTACATGATGAGCTTAGACCGACAGCTTCCGGTTCTGGTTCATTTGAAAAGATTCTTCCTAATATACTTGCGTTTGTTGCCATGCGCGGTGAGAAGGAATACTATGTGCGCGGAACTTTTACTAACAGGAACCTTGATTTTACACAAGATGTTAAGTTTCTTAGCGAATTGTGCATAAAGCAGATATCGCTTGAACCAGTTGTTCTTCCTACAAGCAGTCCTTACGCGATAAGAACTGAACACATAAGCACTGTGCTAGAAGAATACGACAGATTGAGCGAATTTGTTTTAAAAAGCAGGAATGCAGGCAAGTGGTTCAACTTCTTTCACTTTATGCTTGACCTTGAGAATGGGCCTTGCCTGCATAAACGAATTATTGGCTGTGGTGCAGGGACAGAATATGTTGCGGTTACGCCTGATGGTGATATATACCCCTGCCATCAGTTTGCTGATGAACCAGGCTTCAAAATGGGCAATGTACTGACAGCCGATTTTAATGATAGCCTGCAGCAAACGTTTAATGAATGCAACATCCGCACAAAAGAAGAATGCAAGGCTTGCTGGGCAAAGTATTTTTGCAGTGGTGGCTGTGCAGCAAATGCATGGAAGTCCAACCATAATATTAACCTTCCAGACAAAACAGCCTGTATTTTTGAAAGAAAACGAACTGAGTGCGCACTCGGCATCAATGTCTTAGAAAAGCTCAACTCCAATAAAGTTTGAATGCTTTTCTTTCACATGCTATACAAATAAGACAAACTGGTTCAATATTTAATCTTAATGGAATAATCCCGGTTTGGCTTGCTACTTGCATCAATAATTGCTCTGTGACATAATGGGTACGTTGCAAACAACAAAGGAGGAACGCGTAATGGTTGTACGCAAGGTGGGGATACTGGCGCTTATAGTGCTGTTGACCTTCACCATTGGTTTCTTTGCCATTAATGGTATTGAATGGGGAATCTACGAAATACGTCCGCTTGCAGAGCAGATACCTCGTGGGCTCGACCTTACAGGCGGCGTTGCAGTCGTATATGAAGCAAAAGAGCTTTCTAATCCGGAATTGTCCAGGGATTTAGATTCGGTATATCAAATTATGCGCTTAAGATTGGATTCTGAAGGGTACCCTGAGGCAACAATTACCCGCCAAGGAACAGGGCGAATAAGAATAGAAATACCGATAAACGAATCAAATATGGTTGACGATCCTTCAGTTATCACGCAGTATTTAGTCAAGCCAGCAAAAATAGAATTTCGCGACCCTGAAAATGAGCTTGTGTTTGGCGGAGAAGACATGAAGGATGTCTATGTGCAGAACAACCCCAAAACAGGGACTGGCTATGTTGTAGGATTTGATCTGAACCCTGAGGCCGCTGAAGCTTTTGCAAAAGCGACTGGGAAACTTGCAGGCACAGGCAAGCCAATCTCCATACTTCTTGACGGGGTTGAAATTTCTGCACCAACTGTTTCAGGAGTTATCACAGGCGGAAAAGCCTTTATTGAAAGCGAAGCATTCACATACGAAACTGCTTTGCGGCTTTCACAGCAAATAAGAAGCGGTGCTTTGCCAATAGAAATGGATGAAATTGAAGTGCGTGCAGTAAGCGCTTCTTTGGGTGAAACTGCATTGCAGCAGGGGCTTTTTGCAGGGATGCTCGGGATGCTGCTCGTTTTTGCGTTTATGGTTGCCTACTACCGGCTTCCCGGGCTTATTTGTTGCCTATCGCTTACAATTTACATGATTATTGTGCTCTTCTGCTTGGCGACGATACCCGGCGTCCAACTGACTTTGCCCGGAATTGCTGGCATTATTCTTTCCATAGGTATGGCAGTTGATGCAAATGTCATTATTTACGAACGCATGCGCGAAGAGCTTATTTCGGGCAAAACAATACGCACTTCAGTTAAACTTGGGTTTGAGCGTGCCTTTTCTGCAATTATGGATTCAAACATAACCACTATTATTGCTGCGCTTGTACTGCTATTCTTTGGTACTGGGCCAATTAAGGGGTTTGCGGTAACTCTTCTAATAGGCATAGTTGTGAGCTTCTTTACTGCTGTGCTTGTTACCAGAATGCTTATGAATCTATTGCTTGGAATCCATTTTAAGAATAAGTCTTTATTCTGCCCAGCCAGACTTATTCCGAATTCGCAGGCTAGGTAAGGTGAGGAAGTTCAAATGGGATATGTAAAAAACTTAAAATTAATGGCCTTAGTTTCAGGCGGTGTACTCCTTGCAGGCTTGATTTTTAGCATTATTTTTGGCGGCCTGAATATGGGCATAGATTTTACAGGCGGCACAATTATGACGCTGGATATGAAGGGCGAATTTGATTTGCGCGTAATAACTGAGGCTTTAAGTGAAAACAACATTACGGGCGCACAGGCTGTGCGTACAGGGGTATCATCTTCTATGCAAACACAGGCTGATATTCGCATGCAGACTACGGGCAACGGCAGCGAAGAAGCAGACCTCAGACAAGCGCTGCTTGAGTCAATAAGAAGAACATACCCAACTGCTGAGATAATTGCAGTTGATTCTGTTGATGGCATTGCGAGCATCGATTTAATAAGAAATGCGCTGCTTTCCGTTGCAATTGCAAGCGCGCTGATGCTTGTGTATATTTGGTTTCGTTTCGAGCTTCTTTTTGGGGTTGCAGCAGTAGTGGCTCTGCTTCATGACGTCATGATAATGCTTGCCTTTACAAGCATACTTCGGGTACCCATAAACAGTCCGTTTATTGCTGCTGTGCTCACAATAATCGGATATTCGATAAACAACACTATAGTAGTATTTGATAGAATCAGAGAATATGGCAAGAGTGATGCAAATATGGCAAAGCATCGAGCAGAAATAGTTGATAAAAGCATTAAGAGCACGCTAGGCCGCTCCATTAACACAACATTGACAACCTTGTTAACAATATCAATGGTTTATTTGTTCGGAGTTGAGTCAATTCGGGAATTTGCACTGCCCATCATTATTGGGTTACTTGCAGGCGCATACTCCTCAATTTTCCTTGCCGGGCCAATGTGGGCAAGCTGGCATAAAAAGCTGCAAACTGCTAAAAACCGCGGATAAATTGTTAAAGCGGGCATTTTGCCCGCTTTATTACAGGAGCATTGAATGGTGCAATTTAAGCAAAATTTTATTTCACCTTCCAAAGCTGAGATTGCACGCGTTTCCAAAGAAAACGACATATCTCTACTGCTTGCCGAGCTTTTATTATCAAGGGGGCTGCAGACTTATGATGAGATACAATCATTTCTAACTCCAACGCTTGAGCAACTGCATGACCCGTTCCTGCTTCCTGATATGCATAAAGCTGTTGCGAGAATAATGCTTGCAATTAAACGCAAGGAACAAATATGCGTTTTGGGAGATTATGATGTTGATGGCGTATGCGCAACAGCCATACTCTACCAATATCTTTGTTCAGTAGGCGCAAAAGCAACTGTCTATCTTCCTTCAAGATTCACTGATGGATATGGAATGAACGAAAATTCAGTGCGGAGTCTTTTTGACCAAGGCATAAAACTGATAATAACAGTTGATAATGGAATATCGTCATTAAAGGAAATAGCCCTTTGCAACGAACTTGGTCTTAGCGTAATAGTTACAGACCATCATCAGCCTTCAGGGATTCTACCCGTTTGCGAAGGGGTAGTCAACCCTAAAATAGCCTGCAGCGAGTATCCAAACCAAAATCTTTGCGGAGCAGGCGTTTCATTTAAGCTCGTTCAAGCATTGGGCGGGCTGGAAGCAGCAGAACCATACCTAGGCCTTTCAGCGCTTGCAACAGTAGCTGATGTAGTCGAATTAAAGGGCGAAAACCGTGTAATAGCGGCTTTAGGGCTTGGGACACTTGCCAAACATACGGGTATATCTGCGCTTCTTGAAGTGTCAGGCAGTTCCAAAGAGCAGGTTACTGAAGATGTAGCTGCGTTTCGCCTCGCTCCAAGGCTGAATGCGGCAGGCCGAATGGGGCACCCGAATGACGCATTCAAGCTGCTCTTGGAGTCTGATGCTGCAAAAGCGCGCAGCCTCGCGCTCTTGCTTAATGATTACAATGTTAAAAGACAGGAAGAGGAACATAGAATAACGCAAGCTGCAAAAGATATGCTGGTAGCTCGCGATGTTGCGGCAATGCATGCAATTATACTCTTTTCTTCAGATTGGAATCCCGGGGTGATCGGTATAGTTGCCTCCAAACTTGCAGAAACGTATAATCGTCCTGTGCTTCTCTTCCATAAAAAGGGTGAACTTCTTACGGGTTCCTCCCGTAGCATACCAGGAATAAATATCTTCGAATGCCTTCAGGCGTTTCAGGGTATGTTTGAGCGTTTCGGAGGCCATGCCCAGGCAGCAGGGCTTACGATAGCTTATGACAAGTTCAATTTATTTGCTCAGGAATTTGATAATTATTTAAAAAACAATATATCGCCACTTGTTTTTCGCCCTACTATGCTCTATGAAATGGAGCTGCCCTTTGGTGCATTGTCAACCTCAGTTATCAGTGAGATTTCAAGGTTGGCGCCATTTGGGGAGGGAAACCCGCAGCCGGTTTTTCGCTCCCGTAGGGTGCGTTTAGAAAACCTGGAGCGAATAGGGAAAGATTCATCCCACTTGCGCGCTATTGCTGTGCAGGGGGTTAAACGCCTGCAGCTGGTGGCATTTGGCTATGGGCACAATTCTAATGATTGGCAGCGCGAAAGCTCATTTGACATTCTCTATGTTCCTGAAAGCAACACATGGCAGGGCGAGAACCGTTTGCAGCTCATGCTCCGTGCTGCAAAAGCCACATCATTTTTTGAACAAACAAGTGTTTCGATAATTGACAGGAATAAATTCTATGATGCATTCTTCCAAAACTTTTTATATAATGAAGGACAAGAGACTAATACCACAAAGATGAATTCTTTGGATAGTCTCATAACCCGCAGCTTGAAAAATAGAATTTATGGCACGCTTATTCTATGCGCTTTTCAAGAAGGTGCAAGAAATCTAAAAAAACTTCTAGTAAAAGAAGGGCTGGAAGACGCAGTAAACATATATTGGAGTGAGCTTCCAAAAGACGCCCCTTCTGACAACGCTATTTTGCTGGCGCCCATCTTAAGCTCACTGCAAGAAAATCGTTATTTAGATACCTTCTTCTATGACTATACTTCTTGCTTTAAGCTGCCGAAAGTTTCAAGCAATGTATATGTATCCGAAGCAAAGCTTGAAAAGGCATTTCTGTTACCAATAAGAATTTCGCGCGATGCAATGGCAGATATCTACCGCAAGCTAGTTAACAGGCTAAAATCCGGGCCGGCATCTATGCTTTGCTTGCATAAAGATTTGGCGCTTGAATATCCGATATTAGTTTTAGGGGTGCTGGTTTTTATTGAGCTGGGGTTTATGCTATGGGATAAAGAAACGGAGACGGTTTGCCTTATAGATAAATGCACGCCACGTGACCTTAAGGAAAGCAGCCTGTATTGTGCGGCATTTGGTTGAGGACTCTTTTTATCAGGAGGAGTATAAATGGATTTGAAAGCAACTATCCGTAATATACCCGATTTTCCAAAGGAAGGCATACTTTTTAGAGACATAACTACCCTTCTTCGGGAAAAGGATGCTTATCGCGAGCTGATTAACAGACTTGCAGATAGTTTAAAAGGGAAGGGTGTTGAGCTTGTAATAGGCCCAGAAGCGCGGGGGTTTGTAATTGGGTCAGCGCTTGCATATGCAATACACGCTGGTTTCATAGTGGCACGCAAGCCGGGCAAGCTGCCTGCCAAAACGCTGCGCTATTCGTATGGACTTGAATACGGCACAGATGTGCTTGAAATACACGAAGATGCAATTAAGCCTGGTCAAAAGGTGGCAATAGTAGATGATTTACTTGCTACTGGCGGCACTGCGCTTGCAACAATCAGGTTAGTAGAGCAGGCTGGCGGGATAATAGTCGCAGCGCGTTTTGCAATCGAACTTTTAGACCTTGGCGGCCGAGATATGCTAAAGGGCTACGATGTTGATGCTATAATGGCATTTTAATTGTGCACCTAAGCAGGATTCAACGGCTTTGCCGTTGATTTCTTGTTGAAGAGCAAAAAGTATTAGAAGGGAGGGTATTATATGGAACTATCTGCTAATATTTGCAAGCTGCATAAAGAAAAAGAAGATCATGCTTTATCAAACGATAAAGAAAAGTTGCTTCTTGAAGCCTGCAAAAAGACTTTTTCTCCTGTTCAGCTTGATATGTTGAATAAAGCCTTGGAATTTGCTAAAAATGTTCACAGCGCTCAAAAAAGAGAATCAGGAGAGCCGTATTATATCCACCCGGTTGCAGTTGCGCTTATGCTCTTCGAAATGGGCATGGATTATGAAACCGTAATCGCAGGGCTGCTGCATGATGTTGTTGAGGACGGCAAGAACATAACGATTCAATTGCTTAGTGAGCAATTTGGCGCAGAAATTGCAGGTATGGTAGATGGGGTCACAAAGCTTACCAAATCCGGCTCACAGGAGTTTATTACCAAGCAGGAACGCCAGGCGGAAAACCTAAGAAAGCTTTTTCTTGCTATAGCAAATAATGTGCGTGTTGTAATAATAAAGCTTACAGACAGGCTTCATAACATGCGCACCCTCGAATATTGCAATACTGAAAAACGAATACGCAAAGCAAAAGAAACCCTTGATGTATATGCGCCGCTTGCACACCGCTTTGGAATGGGCGCAATTAAGGGTGAGCTTGAAGACCTGGCGTTTATGCACATGATGCCAAACGAATTCGAGCAGTTATGCACTGCAATTGAACCCCAGCAAAAGATGCGCATGGAACTTTTGCAAAATGCAATTCGGGTTATAAAGCAGCAACTTGAAAAATCCGGGATTGAAGCAGATATCAGCGGCCGGCCGAAACATACGTACAGTATATATAAAAAGATGGTAAAGCAGAACCGTCCGCTGGATGAGATTTACGATTTGATTGCTATACGCATTATAGTTTCAACTGTTAACGATTGCTATGCAACTTTGGGCGTCATTCATTCTTTATGGAAGCCGATGCCAGGCAGATTTAAAGATTATATTGCTATACCAAAAACTAATATGTATCGCTCTCTGCATACAACCTTGTTTGGTGAACAAGGTATGCCGTTTGAAGTCCAAATACGAACAGCGGAAATGCACAGGACTGCTGAATACGGGATAGCGGCGCACTGGATGTATAAAGAAGGGCGTGCTTCACAGGACGATTTAGATGGTAAAATGGCATGGCTAAGGACAGCACTTGAATACGAAAGCGACTCAAACAGCGCTCGAGAGTTTATAGATGGAATAATGAAAGATTTCTTCAGCGACTATGTGTTTGTATTAACACCGCGAGGAGAAATACTTGACTTGCCCTTAGGTTCGACTCCTTTAGATTTTGCATATCGCATTCATACAAATGTAGGGCATCATGCGCAGCATGCAAAGGTTAATGGCAGCATGGTCCGCTTGGATTATAAACTGAAAACAAATGATGTTGTTGAAATTTTGACATCAGCAAACCAGGTTGGTCCAAGCCGCGATTGGCTGAATATTGTAAAAACGCAGCAGGCAAAAGCAAAGATACGCCAGTGGTTCAAAAAAGCAAATCGTGAAGAGAATATTCAAAAAGGACACGAAATGCTTGAAAGCGCTGCAAAACGGCATGGTCAGCAGCTTTCGGTGTTATTAAAACCAGAGTATTACACCGAGCTTCTAAAAAAGCTTAATATGGCAAGTATGGATGATGCATATAATGCAATTGGCTATGGAGGTTTATCCACAGGTCAAATACTGCATCGTCTTATTGAAAAACGAAGAAAGCATTTGCATGAAGAAGAATTTGCACAGCGGCTGCGCCAAATGGAGGAGGACGGCAGCCTGCCCCAAAGGCAGCTTGAGCAGCGATCAACTAGAAAACATGGCGTTATTGTCCATGGTGAACCTAACATGATGGTGCGTTTTGCACATTGCTGCTCCCCGGTTCCTGGCGATGATATTATTGGTTACATAACAAGAGGGCGCGGAGTCTCCGTTCACCGAAGGGATTGTCCCAATGCGAAAGAGCTGCTCAGCGATGAAAACAGAATAATCCCAGTTGAATGGGCTGTTGATGAAAAGTCAAGTTTTGTCGCCAATATCAGTGTTAAATCGACAGACAGGCCGGGGGTGCTTATGGACATCTCTCAGGTGCTGCTAAGCATGGATGTTAATATAAAGACAGTAAACGCAAAAGCTGACCGCGATGGCATAGTATATATAAACCTTTCGTTTGATATTAACAATACATCGCAGTTAAACAATATTATTAAAAATTTACGTAAAATAAAAACGGTTACTGAGGTGTATCGCGCAAGCAATTAAACGAATTGCTAATGAAGGGAGTTTTGTATATGCGTGCAGTAGTGCAGCGGGTTAAGGATGCAAAAGTAACAACCCAGGGCCGCACAGTCGGCAGTATTGACCATGGTTTACTTGTGTTTTTAGGAATAGAAGAAGGCGACTGCCAAACGGATCTCCAATATATCTGCGATAAAATAATCGGCCTAAGAATATTTGAAGATGCAGAGGGTAAAATGAACCGCTCAGTTGTTGATGTTGGCGGCAGCGTTCTTTTAATCTCCCAATTTACCCTGTGCGGCGATGTCAGAAAGGGCAGGCGCCCCAGTTTTATTACAGCTGCACGCCCTGAAACAGCTGTATTATTATATGAACAAGGCATTGAAATGCTTCGTAAAACAGTTAAAGTAGAAACTGGCGAGTTCCAGGCTATTATGGATGTTGCACTTACAAATGATGGGCCTGTGACAATACTTATAGACAGTAAAAGGACTTTTTAATGCATATTCACGGTATTCAATGCGGTCCTCTCGATGTCAACAGCTATATCTTATGGAAAGAAGAAAATAATGACTGCGTTGTTATTGACCCTGCAGAAACCGACCCAATCCTTGCCTTCATGAAAGCAAAGAATCTTAAATGCACAGATATACTTCTAACTCATGGACATTTTGACCATATAGCAGGTGTCGCAGGGCTTAAAGAGATTTTTGACGCGTGTATCCATATACATAAAAATGATGCCCACATGCTCTATAATAGTAATGCGAATCTCTCTTTTTTATTGGGCTTGCAGGTTCGGCCGGTGCAAGCTGATGTACTCTTGGAAGATGGTGATGAGGTTAATGCGGGTTTAACCTTTAAGATCATTTATACGCCTGGCCATACGCCCGGGGGCATCTGCTATCTCCTTGACAATGAAAAAGCAATTTTTACAGGCGATACTCTGTTTCGCTTGGGTGTTGGCAGAGCGGATTTTCCCAACTCAAATGCAGATGACCTGTATGCTTCAATAAAGGTTAAACTATTCGGCCTGCCCGGCGATTATACCCTATACCCGGGCCATATGCGAACAACGACCCTTGACTTTGAGCGCTCGCATAATCCTTTTGTTCGAAGCTATAGAGGCAAGTGATGCTTACGCTTACAACGAACAGGCAAGAATATCAAAACGATATAGCGGAAACAATTCGCGCATTTCTCAAAACTGTACAAATTCAGCTTGGAAGCTGGGATAGCGCGCAGGGTTTTGCTATTAAGGCGTTCATAGATAACGGTAAATCACGTGCTGTTGCATTTGGCAGAAAGAATCCTTATTCCGAAATTAAGTCATACGAATACCCAATCAAAGAATCTGCTTCACATCTTACAAAGAAACGATTCGAAAAACGTGCTTTAAAAACTGCTGTTTTTCGTGTTATGCGGCAGCTGGAACCTGAAATAGTATTACCATGGGGCTCACTAACCGGAATAAGACCAACTAAGCTGCTGCGCGAATTGCTTATTGAGCACGGAGCAGTTGAAGCAAGGCGTATTTTTATCGAGGAATTTGATGTATTGGAGCATAAGACAGAACT
>JAKJBL010000038.1:0-15826 GCA_022707005.1 Bacillota bacterium
TCCGGGCATAACAGTCGCAGGCAAAACAGGCACAAACTCAAACTACAGAAGCGTGTACTTTGCAGGCATGACACCGTACTATTCAGCGTCTGTTTGGATAGGGCATGATGAGCCTTCTAATGTCTTAAAGGATAAACCAAGCGGCGGAGCATACGCAGCGCCGCTCTGGCAGGCGTTTATGGCGAAGATTCATAAAGGCCTTCCGGATAAAAATATTATTGATACTCCGCCATCAGAGCTGGGCCTTGTGAAAAAGACTGTATGCTCTGTTTCCGGGCTCCTTGCCACGGAGGCGTGCTATGCGGATAAAAACGGCCATGTGCCTGTAACGGATTGGTTCCTTGAAGAAACCGCTCCAACTGAAGAGTGTGATATGCATGCAGCAATTACGCTCTGCTCAGAAAGCGGGCAGATAGCAGTGAGTGCCTGCCCAAGAGAAACTGTTGTTTCAGGCGCAGTTGTGCTAATACGTCCAGGCAGCTATTATGACCAGTTTACAGACGAGGTGCTTCGCATGGGGTTTTCAAACAATTATGTGCGCACTTCGCTCTCGCTTGAAGATTATAAATATGGGCTTTCGTCCTCAAGGAATTTGTGCTCGCTCCATGGAGGGGGCGAACTTGAAATAGGCACGCTCAGGCAGCAGGGCTGGTCGCTTTACGCAGATATACAGTCATATATGGATACGCTTGCTCCGGACTCTTTGGATTATCATACGCTCAGACAGTTTGAAGATGCGCTTTATGACGCTATTCTTAACGAAAGCAGCGCGCAATCCTTAGCGTATATAATTTTCGAAACCAAACAGGAATTTGAGCGTGTGCGCGGCTAAGAAGCAATCCCTTACTGTGAACAAATGGTGAAAACACAGCATGCTTGCGCGCTGCCCTGCAGCAGGTGTTATAATCTTACTATGAGCTGCTATGAAGCAAACGAGGTTTTAGTCTATGTTTAAACGCATATTGTGCATTTTGCTTATCATTCCAATATGCTTAATGCTCCTTCCGCTGCAGGCTGCAGCAGCAGAGCGGGAATTTGGCAGCATAACAGGAGAAGACGTCAGGCTTAGAAGCGAACCTGGAACTAAATCCGAGGTGCTTGCACAGCTCCCCCTTGGAACTGAAGTTGAAGTGCTCGGAGAAAAGAGCGGTTGGTTTAGGGTGCTGTATGGCGAAACTGTCGGATATGTGCGGCAGGATTTAATCTTTTTCAGCCCTAAAGGCAGCCGCGCTGCCTATGTACTTGGAGACGGGGCAAAGCTAAGGGGCGGACCAAGTCAAGCTTCATATGTTGTAGCTGAACTTGGGGGCGGCCAGGGCGTAAAGGTTAAACAGCTCATAGGCGACTGGTATTTTGTTGTAGCCGGTGATAATGTCGGATATGTGCACCGCAGCTTTCTCCTGCTCTCGCGCGCAACGAACACTTCAAGCAGCCTGCTTAAAATAGGCATGGAAGGTCAGGAAGTCAAGCGTATGCAGGCAAAGCTTTCGGAAAGAGGGTTTTTAGCAAAAGTCGATGTCACAGGCACTTTCGGCGCAAAAACGCGCGATGCCGTTAGCGAGTTTCAAAAGGCCTGCGGCTTTGAAAAGGATGGACAGGCAGGCGCACAGACACTTGGGGCGCTCTACGATACAAACAATAAAATAAGCAAGGCAAACGCGACTGCAGCGCAGGTAAAGGGCAGTGTTATACTCCTCGATTGGTTTAAGGGCGGAGAGACATGGCTGCACAAGGGCGCTCGCTTTACCATCATTGATGTGAAAACAGGGCTTGCTTTTAACGCGAGACGGTTTGGCGGGTGGTATCACGCTGACAGCGAGCCTATTACTGCATACGATACAGCAATTTTCAAAAAGATTAAAGGCGGGAAATGGTCGTGGGACAGGCGTGCGATTTGGATAAGTTATCGCGGCAAGGTAGTTGCTGGCAGCATGAACGGCATGCCTCACTTATCAGGCCCAACAAAGTCAAACAATTTCCCGGGGCATTTCTGCGTCCACCTGCTTAACTCAAAAGTGCACGAAACCAGCAGAGCTTGTCCGCGCCATCAGGCAGCAGTTCAAGCTGCCTATAGGGCAGGCAGATAAAGCAACCGGAGGTGTAACCTATGAAAATCCTCATTGCAGACGATGACAAGGTCGTTCATGAGGCGCTCGGAATCTATCTTCGCGCAGAGGGGTTTGAGCCTGTAAATGTTTATGACGGAAATGCCGCAATAGAGGCGCTTACACCGGATATTGCGCTATGTGTGCTTGATATCATGATGCCGGGCAAATCCGGCATAGAGGTTTGCAAAGAAATCCGCAAGACCTCGCACTTGCCTATAATCATGCTTACTGCAAAGGGTGAGGAAGTAGACAGAATAATCGGCCTTGAGCTTGGCGCGGACGACTATATTGTTAAGCCATTTAGCCCAAGGGAGGTTGTAGCGCGTATAAAGGCAGTGCTCAGGCGCACGCAGGAGCAGCAGGAAAGCGATAACAGCGCGCTCGTATTCAACGGACTAACAATCGATTTAAAAAGTTATACAGTAACGCTCCGTGGCGAACCGGTTGTGTGCACCCCGAAAGAAATCGAAATTCTGCACATGCTTGCGAGCAACCCCGGGCAGGTGTTTACGCGCGAGCAGCTTCTTAACCGTGTGTGGGGCTATGACTTTGCGGGTGAAACACGAACTGTTGATACGCATATTAAGCGTATCCGCGCAAAGCTTGACAGCGAAGGTTTAGGTTGGAGCATAAAAACTATTTACGGCGTAGGATATAAATTCGAAGTTGAGTAAGCAAATGACAATACCGGAAAAAGCTAAAAAATGAGGAGCATTTTCCTTTGGCGAATGCTCGTAGTGCTCAGCATAACAGTTATTTTAGCTTCCCTTCTTGTGACGGGGGGCTATATGTACTTAAGCAGGGATACATATACAGCTATTAAACTTTCAGAGCTTAAACCCCATGCCACTGCGCTTGGGCAGCTTTTTGAAGAATATAAAACCGGTGGTCTCGACAAGGCCGCATTTTCACGCCTTGCGCGTGCGCTGACTGAAGCTGCAGGCGCAACTGGCATTGTTTTAGATGCTGAGGGCGCTGCTGTTTATAGCGATTTAGACTCCAAAGAGCTCTCAGAAGAGGATTTGGGCATTCTAAATGCGCAATTAAACAAGGTGCTTAGCGGAAGCGGGGCAGCGCAGGGGAAGCTCAAAAAATCAAACGGTGAGCCAGCGTTAAGCATAAGCGTACCCATATACAATAAAAAGGGCAGCCAAATAGGCGGGGTTCTGCTTATAAAATCCATGGCGGAAATTCTAACAACAATCGAAAGCCTCAATAACTCGCTTTTTCTTGCAATTGTGGTCGTGCTGCCTATAATGCTCTTGATTTCGTCTTTAGGGATGCGTAAGCTAACAGAGCCCCTGCACCAAATGGGGATGGTTGCAATTAAAATGAGCAAGGGCGATTTTAAAGTGCGCGCAGATGAGGACGAAGTAGGCGAGGTAGGTCTGCTTGCACGTGCGCTTAATAATCTATGTGACACGCTCTCACAAACCATTTATCAGCTGCGCGCTGAAAAAAGCCAGCTAAATCAGATACTATCAAGTTTTACCGAGGGCATTGCAGCTACTGACAGCACAGGCGCGCTCACTCATTATAACCCTGCGCTTATGCGAATGTTCGGGGCTGTAATTGCCAACACGCGGTACGAGCTTATTTCAGACAAGGCAATCTGGGAAAAATTCGATGAGGTTTATTTGCTTGGCGAAACGCAGAGTATGCGGTATCCCCTGCAAAACGAGCGAATGCTCTGGATTACCATTTCGCCTGTAATTACAGAAGAAGGCGAGCGTACAGGCGTAGTCGGGCTTTTTAAAGACATGACCGAAATGGAGCACCTTGAGCGCACAAGGCGCGAATATGTAGCGAATGTGAGCCATGAGCTAAGGACACCGCTTACTGCTGTTCGGGGGCTGCTTGAACCGCTTGCGGACGGTATGGTGCACAGCGCAGAGGACAGGCAGCGCTACTATAAGATAATGCTTCGCGAAGTCATGCGGCTCTCACGCCTGATTACGGATATGATGCAGCTTTCAAGGCTCCAGGCAGGCACTGAGTATATGGAGCTTGTCGAAGCTGATATAAACGAAATTTTAGGCGATATTCGCCTAAGCTATGCTAAGGAAGCTGCGATCCATGGCATTAAACTTGAGCTTAGTGCGCCAAAGCTTCCGAATGTGCTTACAGACCCGAACCGTGTAGAGCAAATCCTTGTTATTCTGCTTGATAATGCAATGCGCTATACGCCAAAGGGCGGAACAATAACTCTTAAGGGAGAAGACGGTGCAAGCGTAACAATTTGCGTTGAAGATACGGGCTGCGGGATTTCGAAAGAAGATTTGCCGTATGTCTTTGACAGGTTCTATAAGGCTGATAAATCAAGAACTGATGAGGGGACAGGGCTTGGACTCTCCATAGCTAAACATTTAATAGAAAAGCTCGGCGAGACAATTTCAGTTTCAAGCAGGCTTGGCGAAGGGAGCTGTTTCAGCTTTACCTTAAAAAAATATGTAAGCAATGCAATTGCGCTTGGACCTGTACAACAAGTGTGGCAAAAAGGGCATATAGACGGAGAAGAACCTGTTTCAAACGACAGTGAGCAGGCAAGACCAGAAGCAGCTGCCAGCCAGGATGCGCCCTATGAGATGCTTGATAGCGAAAAGCATACGGATAAAAAACGGCAGACAGCTGAGGGCGGCCCGAAAGCTGCATCCCTGACTGCAAAAAGACAGACGGGCATTCTTAAACTTAGAAAACGCTAAGCAAGCCGACACAACAAACAAACGCATATTTTAGTACAGCCGTCATACCTTGTACTATAAAGGACAAGGGGGCGGATGTATGGAATATCGCAGAAAACGAAAAAGGCGGCGCAGCTCTTCAAGCACAGGTTCGGGTACTGCAAAGGCAATAACTGTGCTTGCGGCTGTAGCTGTTCTTGTTTACCTTATAAGCGCTTCTGCTGCAGGTACCTGGATTGCTGAGCGGGTATTGGCGCCTGCGTTTACTTGGTTTGATGAGCTCGTGACACGTGCAGCCAAGCCAAAAGAGCCGCTTGAAAAGGAAAAGACGCCCCAGCCGACAGGAAGTTCTCTGCAGGCATCCAGCGTAACTGGCGAAATAAAGCTGCCGTCTATTGAGTGTTTTGCGCTGCAGATGGGGGTTTACAGCGATAAAAACAACGCATCTTCTCAGGCGCAGCTGCTCCAGCAAAGGGGCGCTGGCGGCTATGTTATGGAAGACAGCGGAAGGTATCGTGTACTTGCAGCTGCATACGCTGACGAGGCGAGCTTAAAGCAGGTGCGAACGCAGTTAACTGCAGAAGGGCTTGAAAGCGCCTCATATACTTTCAGCGCGCCAGAGAGCATATTGCGCGTTACAGCTTCTAAAGCGCAGCTCGACGGCATTTCTGAGGGGTTTGCGGCGCTTAAGGGGCTCCAGGAGGAGATGGGTACAGCTTCGCTTTCGTTTGACCAGAAGCAGGCAGGGATTGCTGAGGGCAAAGCAGCTGTAAATGCGCTTTTAGCTAAATTGCGTGAAGCAAATGATGCCTTTGTCGCAGTAGCTGATTCTGAGAACTATGTTTTGGATGCTGCTAAAAATTGTTTTGCCGAGTATGATAGAGTTCTAAGCAGCCTTTCTGAATATGAGACTGATAGATTTGTGGATTTCTCATCCAAAATGAAGTATACTCATCTTAGTATGACGCATGCATATGTAGGTCTTGTAGCGCAGGTTTCAGGCATGGCATAGCGATTAACAAACCAATGCTTGGAGGATACGAATGAAGGTTTCCGAGGTCGCAAGAATTCTTAATGCAAAGATTCTCTGCTGCGAGCATCGCCTCCATGAGGAGGTGACCTCTGCGTTTGGCGCAGATATGATGAGCGATGTGCTGGCGTTTATGAACGAGCACACGCTCCTGCTTACTGGGCTTGTAAATCCCCATGTTATACGCACAGCAGAAATGCTCGAACTTCGCGCTATTGTGTTTGTAAGGGGGAAGGAAGTCCCCGAAGAAATACTCGAGCGCGCAAAAGAGCAGGAAATCGTCCTGCTTGCAACAGATAAAACCCTTTATACAAGCTGCGGGCTTCTTTATGCAACAGGGTTGCCCGAATGCCGCAGAAAATAGAGGTATGGAGTTATTGTTTGTTCAGACATTCCCCATAACACGCGGGGATTTTGATACTGCAGGCGAGGCAAGCAGCAAAATAAAAAATATGCTGAAAAAACTCGGAATTTCACCGAGGATTGTGCGTGAAGTCGCAATAACGGCGTATGAGATGGAGCTTAACCTTGTTATTCATTCACTTGGAGGCGAGCTCAAGCTCGAAGTGAGGCCTAAGAGCATAGAGCTAACTGCAAAGGATAATGGTCCCGGGATTGAGGACATTAAGCTTGCGCTTAAGGAGGGGTATTCAACTGCATCTGAAAGCGTTCGGAATATGGGTTTTGGCGCAGGCATGGGGCTCCCCAATGTTGTCAGGCATTGCCATAACTTCCATATAGAATCCGAGCTTAACAAAGGAACCCTCATTATAGCTGGTTACAGTTTAGATGAGAAGGAAGATTAGAGGAGGCCGCGGTTGTGTTGTACAAGCATTCAGTCCGCATAGACAGAAGAAAGTGCATGGGCTGTACAAATTGCATAAAAAGCTGCCCTACTGAAGCAATCCGCGTTCAGCGGGGCAAAGCGAAAATACTTGACGAAAGGTGCATTGATTGCGGAGAATGCCTTCGCGCCTGCCCGCACCATGCGATGATTGCTGTAACAACGCCTGTTAACGGCCTGAATCTTTTTAAGTATAATATCGTTATACCCTGCGCCTCGCTGTATTCCCAATTTGAAGACCTTGAGGATTGCGGGAATCTGTTCGAGGCGCTTTATGAGTTTGGCTTTGACGCAATTTATGAAGAGGCGCGCGGAGCAGAAATCGAGGCTGAGGCGCTGAGAACCTATTTTCGTTCAGGCGAAGCCAATTTCCCCGTAATTTCATGCAACTGCCCTGTTATCCCAAGGCTTGTAACAACTCTGTTCCCAAACCTCATTGACAACCTTTCGCCTTTTGTTTCTGCAACAGAAATTGCTGCGCGTGTTGCAAAGGAAGAATTCTGCGCCTTAATGAATGTGGAAAAGGAGTCCGTAGGCTGCTATTATATTGCGCCATGCGCAGCCAGGATGACTAATATAAAAAGCCCCTTAGGCATAGACAAGAGCGAAGTTGACGGCGTTTTTGCAATGCGCGACATATATGCAAAACTTATGGAGCTCATGGGCAAGAGCAAAAGCAGCGGCAGCAGAAGGAGCGTTCCGTTCCCTGCAGGCGCCTATGGGCTTGGCACTGCTGTAATAGGGGGGCTTAGCGCTGCAGTCGGCACTAAGCATTACCTTGCTGTAGACGGAATTTACAACGTTATGCAATGCCTCGAAGAAATCGACAATGAACGGCTTAAAAACTTAAAGCTCGTAGAGGCTTCAGCTTGCTTTGGCGGTTGTGTCGGCGGCCCGCTGCTTTTTGAAAATCAATTTGTCGCAAAGAATCGCAACCGAAGGCTTGCAAACTCTCAGCCGCGCACAGACTTAGAACGCGATGAGCATGTTTTAAAATATGTGCATTCACCGCTTATCCGCTACAATAAACCCTTTGAGCCGCGCAGCATAATGAAGCTTTCAGATGATGTAGGCGAAGCTATGCGCATGATGGAGCGCATGGAAAGAATAAGCAAAGATTTGCCTGGGCTTGATTGCGGCTCATGCGGCTCGCCAAGCTGCCGCACGCTTGCTGAGGATATAGTGCGCGGGCAGGCTGTTGAGATGGACTGCATATTTAAACTAAGGGATAAGCTGCGTATTCTCGCACAGGAAATGGCAGACCTCGCAAGCGCGGAAAAGCGCGGTTAAACTTATAGCGGAGGGAATAAAATGCTTTTAACAGACCTCGCAAAGCTAATTAACGCAAATGTGATTACATGCCCGTCATCGCCACGGGAGGTTGCCTGCGCATATACCTGCGACCTTTTAAGCTGGGTTATGGCAAAAGGCAAGCCCGGGCTTGCGTGGGTCACTGTTCAAACCCATATGAATGTAATTGCCATTGCCTCACTCCATGATATTGCCTGCATAATCTGCCCTGAAGGCATTCAAATGGAAGCCCCCTGCGTAGAAAAGGCGGAACAGGAGGGCATTGCAGTGCTGTTTTCGGAGAAAACCGCATACGAAATCTGCGGGCTCCTGTATAAGGCAGGAGTTCCTCCTGTTTAAGTATGCAAAGGCTTGCAGCTGATCTTCATATACACTCCTGCCTGTCGCCATGTGCAGATGCGGAGATGACGCCGAACAATATCGCTGCTATGGCTTCGCTAAAGGGGCTTGAAGCAATAGCTGTCTGTGACCATAACAGCGCGCTTAACCTGCCTGCTTGTGAAAAAGCCGCCCTGAGGTGCGGCTTAGTCTTTCTTCCTGGTCTTGAAGTTACCACCTCTGAAGAAGTGCATGTGCTGACCTTTTTTGCGGATGTTGAGTCCGCGCTTGATTTTGGAGAGCGCTTATATAAAAGCATACCCAATGTTATGAACAAGCCGGAATTTTTTGGCGAACAGCTTGTAATGAATGAGGCTGATGAGCTTATCCGTGTTGAAAATAAGCTTTTGCCGCAGGCAAGCGCCTTAACAATAGATGAGCTTGTAAACGCATGCAGGAAGTTTAATGGCGTCCCTGTGCCTGCACACATTAACCGCCAAGCCCATTCGCTTTTAGCAAACCTCGGGTTTATACCGCCTGAGCTTAAGTTTACTGCGATAGAGGCATATTCTTGGATTCCGCTAAGTGTAGAAAACAGTGAGCGCTACCATATAATTTACGATTCGGATGCGCATTGCCTGGGGAATATTTCAGAGCGCGAGCATTTTGTAGGAGCGTATGAGAAAAGTGCTGAAGGTATTTTGGCATATTTAAAAGAGAGTAAGCCTTTCTAATTGTTTTTAATAAGCACATATTCCATCCTATCTGCTGCTCTTGCGCAAACATCGCATACAGCAAGCAGCGCATCAAGCTCTAGGCCCGAACGTGCGGTTTTTTGTTTTTGCAGCTGGCGGTAGAGCATTGCACTCTCCCACGCACGCCTTCTAAGCGCGTCACAGGCAGTTTGTATTATAGTGGTTTCTGATCTTTCACGAAACGCTTCGTGCAAGGCAACCAGCTTTCTTAAGCAGTCCGCTGCTGCGGCACCCATCATAGCTGTTGATTGATGTATGCTGATGCTCAAAAGGGCACAGGCGCTGCAAGCGGCTTGTGCTGCATTTGCCGCATCCTGGCCAAGTAAGTATATATCCTCCCTGTCAATAGGTGTAATGAACGCACGCTGCAAATATGCAAAAAGTCTGCGCCTGCTGCGCACAACATTCTCCCTGCAGGCAACTATTCGTGCTTCAGGTATTTGCGTTCCCTTTAGCCCTTCACCAAGCAGAGCTGATGCCTGCTGTGCACCAATCGCTATTTCATATAAAAGTTTTCTGCAATCCCTGCGCGCGTCTATGTGTTTTAGCATATACTTCACACCTCTGATTAAAACAATATGCGCACTAAAGGCATGAATTGACTTTTCCGGCGTTTTGCTTAAGTTTTCCTTGACATGCGGGCAGGAGTTTTGCTAAACTATTGCAGGTGTCTTAGGTATTGTCGGCGTTCTGTGTCCACAGCCCCGGAAGCAGGGCGTACACGCGTATCAGGGCATCCATACAGAGAGTTCGTTGGGAGGAAAGCCATGAAAACCTATATGGCAAAGGGCGAAACTCTCCAAAGGGATTGGTACGTGGTTGACGCGGCGGGCATGGTGCTTGGCCGCTTATCTAGTCAGGTTGCCTCAATCCTAAGGGGAAAGCACAAGCCAATATTCACACCGCATGTTGATACAGGCGACCATGTCATAATTGTTAACGCGGATAAGGTCGTCCTGACTGGGAAAAAATTAGACCAGAAGAAGTATTACCGCCATACCGGGTATCCGGGCGGTTTAAGAGAAACGAGCTACCGCTCTCTTATGCAGCATAAACCTGAATTTGTTGTATACGAGGCAGTACGGCGCATGATGCCCAAAGGTCCGCTCGGCCGCAAAATGCTAACAAAGCTTCGCGTATACGCAGGGTCGGAGCATAAGAACACAGCGCAAAGACCTCAGCTGCTCAAGCTCAAATAGAAAAGAGGGAGAAAAGCTTAATGGCACAGGTTCAGTATCTTGGTACCGGCAGGCGTAAGAAATCGATAGCTCGCGTTCGGCTGCTTCCCGGCACAGGCAATATAACAGTAAACAAGCGTGATGTCGAAGAGTATTTCGGCCTTGAAACACTTAAAATGATTGTGCGTGCTCCAATGGTGCTTACAAACACCCTTGGTAAATTCGACGTCAGGGTAAATGTAATAGGAGGAGGCACAACAGGCCAGGCAGGCGCAATCCGTCATGGAATAACACGCGCGCTTGTTGTAGCTAACCCCGATTTAAGGCCCGCTTTAAAAAAGGCAGGCTATCTTACGCGTGACCCGCGCATGAAGGAGCGCAAGAAGTACGGCTTAAAGGCTGCACGCCGAGCGCCGCAGTTCTCAAAGAGATAGTTTAACAAACAAAGGCACCTCTGCAGGGTGCCTTTTGAGTATACAAAATTTTAATTTCGTGCTTAGCGTATAATCGTAAACCCGCCTATAAGGGGCATTGGGCTCATTTTGCCTTTGGCAGCATTTACTATTCCCAAAATGCCAAGCGCAGCAAGCCCTAAGTAGGCTACTGTAAAAATCAGCCCCAGTATTGTTAGGATTCCAAAGCCGCCTGAAAAGAAAGCTGCAAACAGAATAGCATTTAGTATTGAATTAACAATTCCGAGCGCGAAATAGGCTATCAGCAGTATTAACCCCTGGTTCGCGTGGTAGCGGGCAAATCTGCTTTCCTTAGCTGCAAGAAGCGGCAGGAAGAAAATAAAATATGCGAGTATTGCCATAACTTTGTTGTCTTTGACATCCTGTTCATATCCGCTATAGTTGCCTTGCTCTTCACTCATAAAACAACCCCCTAAATTTTAATGATATATATTAACGGCTTAGAGCCGGAACTTGCACACTTGAGAAACCCAAGAACTTAAAATGCAACAGTCAAATTGCAACTGCAATCTTAAAGCTACGGCTTTGGCTTGACTAAATATCTATTCCCAAAACCTTCTTGACTATTAGCCCTATTGCAAATGAAATTGCCGCAACACCAAGGCTAATTCCTGCCATAGTAAAAAAGCCACGCCTAAATGACCTTCCTTTTGCAATAGCAATATAAAAATTAAAGGCAGCGATTATTGCAAGTGCAGTTATTAGCGTTGTGCCAAGCGCAGCCATATATTGCTCTTTATTAAAAACAAGATAGGGGAGTATAAGCAGCGCTACTGTAATAAGGTATGCGGCACCTGTATAAAGAGCTGACTTAGCCGGGTTGTTTTCCCCTGCTTCTCGCGAGGACAGATATCCGGAGGCTGCCATAGAAAGCGTTGCAGAGGCGCCTGTAATCAGCCCTGCCATTGCGATTAAGCCGGTATGGCGCATTGCAAGCGAATATCCGGCCAAGGCGCCGGTAAGCTCAACAAGCGCGTCATTCATACCGAGTACCATATCCCCTACATAGCGCAAATGCTCCTCATCAAGTATTTCTAAAAGCTCTTCCTCATGGCGCTGTTCATCTTCAAGCATCTCGTTTATTTCCGGTATTATTTCAATATTCGCTTTATAGGCGGCAATTGTTCTTTCCTCGCCAAGCTCTAAGTACTTTATTACAAAGGTATAACCCAAAACCCGCGATAGAAACGTATAAAAGCCGACCCTAAGCGCATTCGGCTTAAGCTTGGTTTTTGTGTATTTTTCGAAAGCGGATGCGTGGTCATACTCTTCGGCTGAAATCCGCTTTAGCGTTTCACGCTCACTGTCTTTTTTGGAAAACTGCGCTATTTGTAAATATAGAGCCGCCCCGTCAAGCTCATGCTGCTGGAGTTCTAAAAACAGGGGTTTATTGCGTTCATACACACAAATCGACCTCCCAAAAGAGTTTGCGGCAAAGTATATTATTATTGTACTGATAGGGATGCTGCTATGCAATAGGCATAAGCCTGCGCTTATATATTGCGAATAGTTCAGGCAGCAATACTTCTTAGGAAGCCCAAAGGCGTAAAAAGATGTTCATACATAGCAAAGAGATGTGCTAAGCAAATGGGTGTTATGCGAGGTTAATATAATAATTAAATATATTGTTGTCGGTTTTTATATAGTATTGTTGAAATATATGCCTGCCATATGCTATAATATTTAGGTATAACTGGTACTAATCACAAAGCTTGCTCTTCTTGTTTCTTTATTATACTCCAAATCACACGGAGGAATTTAAATGGACACAAACCAAACTTATGAGAAATGGTCTTCAATGGGCATTATTACTAACTATCTCGGGGTAAGCCGCGAAACCGTACTTCACTGGGTAAGCAAGCGCCAAATGCCTGCGCATAAAGTAGGGCGGCTTTGGAAGTTTAAAATCTCCGAGGTCGACCATTGGATTCGCACAGGCGGAGCAGCAGACAAAGAAAGCTGAGTTTATACGAAGCTTTGCCCCTGCTCGCTTTTGCTTGTGTTCATGAAGCATAAGTCTAAACCTGTTTCTATCTTTTCATTTGTGAGCTGAATAGCTACTATTAGGTTGCGAATTAAGTGCATAATTCTTCGCTGCTCCTCTTCTGTTCCGTCTTTCTTCTTAAAGGCATTATTCAACCTGCGGATTTCTACCTTTAGCAGCCCAAAAAGCGCTTCATCAAGGTTGACTGCAGCTTCAATCATCCTTTTTCCTAATTCGGCCATCTCTGGCTCAAAGTTTTCCAACCTTTTCACACTCCTTTGTAAGGCGTTCTCTTAAAAATATATATGCAAAAGAAAGGCTGCAGAATACAGCCTTTCTCTGAGACAGGTTAATTATGTTTACACCACTTGGTATCAAGCAGTTCGAGCACGTTTTCGAACTTGAACTCTAAAAGAATTTCCTTCTTAATAACATCTCTTAGGATTCTTTCTACGGATTTGTCTATTGCTAATAAGTCGCAAAGCTTGTTGCCGCAGGATTGTTTTATTATTTCCTGAACCTTCTCAGCTTCTGCGTTCATAATGTGCGCAAGGCTAAGTTCTTCAAGGGCGATTGAAGAAAGCAAAAGCTTAACGGTATCTTCAAAGGATATATCAATTGACGGCTTAATATCAGGGATTGTTGGCATACTCATATTTATCACCTCCGGTAGTTTCCTGATGATTATATATATGATTAGTTATAAATAAATGTGTATGTTTCAATGCAATCTATTGGTCTTAGGTTCTAAAATAAGCTTGCTGCTAATGTTAAGCGCAAGCGAATGAGACCAAATAAAAAGCCGCAGGCTATGCCTGCGGCAAATTCAGCTAAAGAGTTATTGCGCTAAAACAGCCTCGTCAGGGTAAACGCTGACCTGCTTGCGCGCCTTATCCTTGCGCTCAAAACGCACAACGCCATCTACCTTGGCAAAAAGCGTGTCGTCTTTGCCTATGCCAACGTTGTTGCCGGGATGAATTCGGGTTCCGCGCTGGCGCACTAAAATGTTGCCCGCAAGCACAAACTGACCGTCAGCCCTTTTATTCCCCAAGCGCTTTGATTGACTGTCGCGGCCGTTTCTTGAACTGCCAACGCCTTTTTTGTGTGCAAATAGTTGAAGATTTATATAATTCACAGTTTACACCTCCTTTTCCGTAATGCTGAGGTATTCCCCATAGGAGCCCTCTATTGCCCTAAGACCTAAAAGCAATGTATCAAACAACACAGTTGCCTGTTCAAGTTGTTTAGTTTCTGTATGCTCAAGCATACAACGCATGCTCTCGCTTTCGATAGAAACATTCAAAGGCAGGTTAAGGCGCTTTTCCAACCCTAAGGCTGTTGTCTGTGTCAGGGCGGACACTGCGCTGCATACGATGTCGCTGCCTTCGCTTGCATAGCCGGAATGCCCGCTTGCCTCAAAGCCTATGATGTTCCCGTTTTTCCTAAACACATGGATTATTATCATGCCATTATCCGAGGGAAAGAATTTCTACCCTTGTGTAGGGCTGGCGATGCCCCTGTTTAACACGGTAATTCTTCTTGGGCTTATACTTAAACACAACAACTTTTTTTGTCTTGCCGTGTTCAACTACCTTTGCCTTTGCGCTTACGCCTTCAAGCACCGGCTTGCCTACCTGGACATTTTCGCCATCTGCTAAAAGCAGCACATCGAAGCCGACTTCATCGCCTGGTTCGGCCTTAAGCTTTTCAACAAGGATTTCGTCACCTGGCTGCACTTTGAACTGCTTGCCGCCGGTTTGAATAATCGCATACATGCGGTATACCTCCTCCCTCGGTCTCTCGCCCATAAACGGCCCGGGCAGACTGCCCGAGTTGTGCCGTAACGGTGCGGCTCACCGAAATAGTTTATCATCAGCATCAAAGCTTGTCAAACAAAACAAGCGCCAGGGTGATTTTGTAAATTGCAAGATTAATTGAAGTTTATATGCTGCAATATCCCAAAATTAAAGAAAGCCCGAAGTTCTCGGGCTTTTATAGCAGTTTGTAATGCTTTGACTATTTAGATGACGCCCCGGCGTGGGCAAAAAAATATCGAGAACCACAGACGTCGTTCGCGATATTGGCGGCGGGCCCTGCCCGCTGTTTAACGTTGACAAAATAGATTCAGTCATCCATAAGTAAGAATTACTAGCCGCATTATATAAATTAGCGGATAAATCAGTAAAAAGCTGCGTTAATATTCAACATGCAAAGTTGCATTCCGGGCCTCATTCACCAAAAACGCCATGTCATTCAGGCCGATTTTTCCTTTGAAAATATTTTTTTCTTCATTGAGCTCCAGCAGCTTCTTGTGCAAAATACGATAATCCGCCTTTTGTATCAGCTCAACCGTATCATATCCCAACATGACCAGCAGATATGCGAAGGTTTGATTCACATACCTCAACCGACAAATATCGGTCAGCTTAGCCAGCAACAACGCTTCTTCAATGGATATGCCCAATTCGTCGGCCAGTCTGTTTCTTCCTTGCGGAGTGATAATCCTGTCATAGAGATCCAAGGTTGTTTTTATGCCCGCTTTTGCAAGCTTTTGTGCGGTTTCACTACTGATACAAGGAAACTGATCAAGCTTTCTTGCCTCCGGATGATAACTGTTCACTGTTCTTCTTAGTACGGTTAAATAATCCACCCCGATAGAAGTGGTTTTTGCAAAGGCATTTACCTTTTCCTTCGTTTTTAATTCCTGCTGTAACTGCTGCAAATTTACGATATTTTGATTCTGGATTATTGAAAATTGTTCATCAATATTTTCTTTAAGAAATTGTTGACTTGGAAGTAAATACTCATTTTTTAACTTATTCTTAAATTCCTCGAGGGTAATTTTGCTTAAATCAATATAATATCCCATCCGCTCAACCCCATTTACTATTTGATTTGCGGGACTCAAATTAAAGTATGCTCACGAGGCTCACTATTGTTTTCAGCATAATGCTCTCATCCCTCGTTTGTCAAGTGCATGATGGATAACATTTCCATAACAAAAAGCCCTTAGGTTCAATCCCTGTGAGCTTCAATGTCATTGTTTATCATTGACAATATAGATATTTTGGTTTTGGACAGAGGCGTTCAAATAACGTGGATTTTGATTTTTATTATGTGCTTTAGACTCTTTATTCATGGCGG
>JAKJBL010000038.1:15925-16181 GCA_022707005.1 Bacillota bacterium
ATTGTTCAATCCGAAACCGGCATTTGACGCAAGCCTTTTTTGAAACCATAATTTGTTTTCGAAGGTGAAAAGAAAAAACGGGATTGGGAACGGCGCAACCGCTGTTCCCAATCCCGTTTTTTACCCGTTTAAGGACATCTCAAGTTCGATGTCTATCTCATTGAATTTCACGCAGATCTGCTCTTTGGACTGTACCGTCACCTGCCGGATGATCCGTGCCGCCAGGTTATCATCATACTCTCTGATCCCCGTCGCT
>JAKJBL010000039.1:0-9402 GCA_022707005.1 Bacillota bacterium
TTGAGCTTGCAATATGCACATGTGTCAGATATTCCCCGCCAAGTTTAGCTATGCTCGAAAACTTATCGTTCTCCGCTTTTATATGATAATAGTCCGCAAGAACGCGCACATTCTTTTCATTAACAGCATGTGCAAGCGCCACAGCTTCTTCAAAGGTGTTTATTATATTGCACTCCTGCCTTCTAAGCGGTTCAAGCGCAATGGTTATTCCGTACCCGCCTGCAATTGGGGCAAGTTGAGAAAGCAGGTTTACAAGCTGAATAAACGCTTTGTGTACAGGGAAGCCGGGCGGCACATTTTTTGCAGGCCCGCTTCCAAAAACAATTGTCTTAACTTTAAGCCTGCCTGCCAGGCTTAAAGCTTTCTGAGCATATTTTAAAATTGCAGTTTCATCTGCATCAGGTCCTGTAAGGCGCAAAGAAGCAGGGAAGAAGTTATTTAAGGCGTCAACTTTTATGCCAAGCTGCACTGTTTTGTTCAATACAGCGTCAAAGTCAGCTTCATTAAGAGCGGCAAGCTCAGCTAAAGGCAGCTCGGCATAATCAAACCCTGCCTCAAGCAGGGTTTTTAAATGTTCAGCGCCTGTGCGAAACGGCAAAGCCGCAAGCATATTCAAACAGCAGCCAAACTCCATTTTGCTTATACGAACGCAACAGCGCGCGTAGGCGAGGCGCCGAAGTTTTGCAGGTGGAGGGGGAAGCAAAAGAGCTGGCAGGTTTCGTATTTTAAAAGCTCCCTCGGCACGACAAAATCCTCAAGCAGCCAAATGTCCGCGCCAAGCAGAATTGCGTGCGGAATTCCGTTGTCAAGGTGCTTGGGGTGCGCGCCGGTAGAAAGCGTATCAATACAGTAGCCCTTTATCTTTTTATCTCTTAGCCATTGTGCTCCTTCTTGGGACATATAGGGGTAATCGTGGTACCAAACGTTCGAGAACCCGCGCTTTTCGCCCCAGCCTGTAACTGTCATTACAATACTGCCTTCATGAATTCTTCCGCTGTGCGGCTCAAGCTCCTTAAGGCCGATTGAATGGGCAGGCTCTATATCAGTGCAGTCAATTATAACGCATTCGCCCTGGAACAAGTCCGCAGGCATTTTATCAATGGAGATTCCATACGGAATAAAGTGATAGGGCGCGTCAAGGTGAGTTGCGCAATGCGAGTTAATGTCAATCCGCTCTGCTAAAAACCCGTGTGTCGGGTGCTTTGCCTCAAGCCTGACATCCGTGTTTTCGTAGGTTTCCCATTGCGGGCAGTTGTTGTAAACAGGGTGCGAAAGGTCAAACGCTTTTGTGTATTCGAATTTTGCCATTTATTTATCCTCCTTTATTGTGCAAGACGATGTTTAATTATTGTTCTAAGATTTGCCGCAGTCAGCCCATAATGCACAAGCAGCTCCTCGTAGTTAAGCGCGGACGTGCCAAAGACATCATCAAGCGCAAGTATATCAAGGGGCGGGTGGGGCATATCCTTAAAAAGTTCTGCAAGCGCAGCGCCAAGCCCCCCTATGCGGGAATGTTCCTCAGCGCTTACTAGCGCTTTAACTCCATGCGCAAGCGGCTTTAGTTCTTCAGCATACATAGGCTTTAGCGTTGGCACGTTTATAACACGCGCGCTTATGCCCTCTGCTTCTAAAAGGCGGCTTGCCTCTATTGCCCTGTGCACCATTGAGCCAGTTGCAAAGATTGCCGCATCGCTGCCCTCTTTTAAAAGATACGCACGTTTCGGGTCAAACGAAGCTGCTTCGTCCGTATATATAGGCAGTTCGTTTCTGTTTACGCGAATATACATCGGCCCATGGTGCTCTGCCATATATTTTATAATTTGCGTTAGCTGTACGGAATCTGCCGGTGAAAAAACCTGCATATTGGGCAGCACCCGCATAAGCGCAATATCATCTACTGATTGATGCGTTGAGCCGTCTCCATAGTCGGAGAGACCTGCGCTTGAGCCGCAAATTTTAACATTCAGCTTGGGGATGCATATTCCGGTGCGAATTTGGTCATAACAGCGGCCTGTCGCAAACACAGCAAATGTAGCCATAAACGGAATAAACCCTTCAAGTGCAAGCCCTGCTGCAGCTGATGCCATGTTTGCTTCAGCAATGCCCATTTCAAAAAACCGCTCTGGAAATTCAGCCTCAAATATGCTGCCCATTGTTGATTTTGAAAGGTCAGCTTCAAGCACAACAATGTTGTTGTTTTCTTTTGCAAGTTCAACTAAAGTATTTCCGTATGCAAGCCTTTGGCTTTGTGTATGTGCCATAGTTCTCCTTTCCGCCTCAGGGCTTGCGCCGCCTACAATAGGGCTTATGGATGAAGATGAGGGCTGCACGCTCAACTATGTTAAGGGCAAAGCGCAGCAGCTTCAATGCGAGTACGCGCTATCAAACAGCTTTGGCTTTGGCGGGCATAACAGCTGCCTTGTGCTTAAAAGGGGTGAAAAGAATGCTATCGCTTGAAGAAATCAAAGAGATTTTGCCGCACCGTGAACCCTTTTTGCTTATTGACCGGGTTGATGCCTATGAGCCTGGCGCCTATGCTGAGGGAGTTAAGGCTGTATGCGGAAACGAATGGTACTTCCGCGGCCATTTTGCTAAAGAGAAGGTTATGCCTGGGGTTCTAATAGTAGAGGCAATGGCGCAAATGGGAGCAGTTGCGCTGCTAACCTTAGAGCAAATGAAGGGGAGGCTTGCCTTTTTAGCCAAAATAAGAAATGCGCGCTTTTACAAAAAAGTAGTGCCAGGCGATTTGCTGATGCTTAAAACGCATATAGAGCTTAATCGGGAGAATATGGGAATAGGCAAAGGCACAGCCTTTGTAAATGGCGAGCGCGTTGCCTGCTGTGAGCTTGTATTTGCGCTAAACTAAGGCGCGTTAATCCTCATAGCGCTTTGCCTGCTGAATTTGTCTGCTTTTTTTAGCTGCAGGTTTAGAGAGCGAACAGCGGCTGATTGCGTCAACGCCATATTTGCTGCGGATTTTATCAATCGTTTTATCAACCGCTCTTTCGCGCTCACGCGCTTCATTAAAGAACGACGCCTGTTCAAGTGCGCCACAGCTTAAGTTTGTAAGCGATAGCCCAAGCAGCCTGAGCGGTGTCTCCCCGTCCCATAGCTCTAAAAATAGTTTTTTTGAAATTGAGAAGATTTCACTTGTTATATCGGTTTCTGTTTTTAGCTGCATTTGCCGCGAGCTGTTCTTAAACTTGTTGCTGCGTATGTTTACTGCTACGCAGGCAGTCTTAGCTCCGTCTGCACGCAGGCGCGCAGCAACGCTCTCTGAGAGCGAAAGCAGCACATTGTATGCTGCCAAATGCGTGCGCACATCTTCTTCAAGCGTAGTTGCTGCGCTGTACCCTTTTGGCAGCTCTGCCTGTAAAAGCACAGGCGAAGAGTCGCGCCCGTTTGCGTACTCATATAGCTGCTGCCCTGCTTTAACCCCTATCAAGGCTTTAAGCCTTATAATATCGCTCTTTGCTATGTCTCCTATTGTAAAAATGCCTGCGCGCTCAAGCCGCTCTGCAGTTGCTCTGCCTGCAAAAAAAAGCGCTCTGACATTTTGCGGCCAAAGCTTTGTTTCAAGCTCATACGAAAAAAGAGTATGCACTTTATTCGGCTTTTCAAAGTCGCTCGCCATTTTTGCAAGCAGCTTGTTATTTGCAACGCCGATATTTACGCTAAAGCCGAGCGTGTCTAAAATTTCGTTTTTCAGTTTGTTTGCAGCTATGAGCGGCTCAGGATATATTGCCTGCATACCGCTCATATCAATAAAGCATTCGTCAATCGACCACTTTTCAACAACAGGGCTGTATTTGCGGCATATCTTTATAAACGCGTCAGAGCAGCTTTCATAAAGAGCAAAATCGGGCGGCGCCAACACAAGCTTTGGGCATTTCGCCTTTGCCATTGAAACAGGTTCGCCTGTCTTTACGCCAAAAGCTTTAGCAGGGTTTGACTTTGCTAAAATTACGCCTGTGCGCTTGCTGCGCTCACCTGCAATAGCGGAGGGGATAAGCCGAAGGTCCTGCCCTCCCTCTAAAACACGCTTAGCTGCCTCCCAAGAAAGGAAGGCGCTGTTTACATCAACATGGAAAATAAGGCGTTCCATAGACCCCCTATGCCTTAGCCGCAGCCTTGCGCTTTAGCCGACAGTCAGCGTATTTCCGCCCTTTTCCTTTGAGGCGTACATTGCCTCGTCTGCACGCTTAAGCGCGTCTATATAGCCTGAGTCGCTTTCTAAAAAGCGCGATAAGCCTATTGAAACAGTTAGCGCAAGCTGCGTGTCTTTTACCGTAAATTTTAATGCAGCAACTGCGTTAAGCACCTTTTCTGCGCAAAGCTTAGCAGAGTTTTCGTTTACTCCATTAAAGAGGCAGACAAACTCATCTCCTCCTAAGCGGAAGATAATATCACTGGAGCGAATCGCGGCAGCTGCAGCAAGCACAATTTCTTTAAGTACGCGGTCGCCCTCTACATGGCCGTAAACATCATTTATTTTTTTAAACCTGTCAATATCAAAAATAATAAGCGCTGCAGTAAGGCTGCTGTCTTTATTAAACTGCTTGAACGCCTGCTCTAAATAGCTTATCCCAAATTTGCGGCTTTTTGCGCCTGTAAGCGCGTCAGTGTTAAGCTCTTGCTCCATAATTGCCTTGCTTTTAGTGTAGAGCTGCTTTTCCCATAAAAGCATGGCTGTTATAAAGGCAAGCACAAGCACTATAAGCACAGCGAGCATCTGGAGAGTTTTTGAATTTGCAAGCCCCAGCGCCTTTGCATTTGTGCTTGCAATATAGTCATCCATTTCATTATAGTGAATGCCCATTGCAATTATCCAGTCGAAATCTTTATAAAGTCTTGCGTAAGCAATCTTTTCGGAAATCCCGCTGCTGTTGGGTTCTCTAAAATAATAGGAAATGAACAGCGACCCGTTTCTTTTAACGCCTTCAAGTTCTGCTAAATAAGGCTGGTTGCCCATGATATCCTTAAACTGAGTCGATAAGTACATTAATCCGGTCTCTGGCAGGTCGGGGTGGATGCGCCGTATGGCATAGTTATCCCCGCCATCATAATTTTGCACTTCATCAACCCATACATAGGAGCCAAGTTCAAAATGCATGTTTTTAATGGCTGCTTCGGCCTTTGCTTTTGTGGTGCTTTTTACATGCTCTATGCTGTATCCGAAAAGGCAGCTCATGTCCGCATGCTCAAGAATTTTATAGCATGAAATGCGCGGCTTAATTTCTTCTAAGCAAGCTTCAAGCGATTTCCCCTCGCAGTATTCAGGTGCATACAAAATTGTGCCGCTGCTGTCCCAAACAAGCACAGTCCATTTTGGGTTATCTGAGCTTCCGCTGCTTTCAAGTTCAAATTCACTGTTTATGGTCTCTATGAAATCGCTGCATGGAAGGTTCAGGGCATACATAAGCGATGTATAATGATTTTCTACGCTTTGTCTGAAATAGTTTTCGTTTATAAGCTGTTCCTGTTCGAGTTGGCTTATTAGGTTATCGACCGTGTTTTTTAAAAAGGCCTTTTTAAACTCAATCAGCGTAGTGCGGGTTTCAGCCTCGTAAATATTCCTGACAAGGCTGTGCGAGGAGAGGTAAAAGTAGCCGATAGTTAAGCAAGCTCCAAGAATTAGCGCAATGGACGCTATTTTGAACAGGCGGCTTTCTTTAAACAGTACAAATCTGCGGTTGGCTTTCGTTTGCTTCATTCGCTGTTCCCAATAAAATTTTTTATGGAAAATAAGGATGTTCTCTATGCGAGGTGAATTATACCATATTGTTGTGCCTATTTATATAAAGACTTTATTAATTTGAAAACAGGATGTTTTTTTCACGCTGTTTCACTTTACGGGCTGAATTTGTTATACTTAACGCAATATGCGTATATTATAAACCGGAGTAAAATCAAATGGAAATAAAAGCGCTCTTCAACAAAAATAAAGGCAGTGAAACGCCTCCCCAGCCCCAAAACAAAAAGCGCGCAAAACGCTTAAGGAAGTGGATTATTCTTGGCGCGGCTGTGCTTGTTATTGCAAACTGCTCTTTGCAGGCAAAAAAACTTTCCTCAATGGTCGCGTTTTCTGAAACAGCCATTCTTAAAAAGACGGATCTAATAAGCTCCATAGGCGGCACAGGCACAGTAGAAAGCAACAGAAGCTTAATGGTGTATTCAACTCAAGCCTACCCTGTAAAAGCAGTTCATGTAAAGGTGGGCGATTATGTTGAGGCTGGCGAGCTTCTTTGCGAGCTTGATGCAGGGGCGCTTATAAACCAAATTGAAACGCAGGAGCTTACAACAGGGGTTTCAGCTAAGGCAGCGCTTAGTCAGGTAAAATCCGCGTCTGATAATTACAGCGCAGCTAAAGAGCTTCTTGACGAAGGGCTAAACACAGCAGTGCTTGCAGCTGAAAACAATGTTAGGGCAACACACGATGCATGGCAGAAGGCGCAAAGGATGTATTCAACTGCGCTTAACTCATCTGACAACCCAACTCTTACAGCTGCGGATGCTGCATATACTTCTGCTTTAAGCGCCTTTGAGGCAGCTAAGACCAACTTCAACAGCGCTGAGCAGGCTTATAACTTAGCTAAAGCGAATTTTGAGGCGATGCTCCCTCCATCTGATAATTCTGCTGCAATTTTGCTTGCAGAAAGCGTACTCGCAGCTGCGCAGGCAGCGCTTCAAGCAGCACTTGTTGAAGACCCCGTTAATCAACAAAAGGTTTTGCAGGCAAGGTCTGTACTTGAGGCAGCTGAGCATAACCTTTTAATCGAAAAGCAAAAGGCGCTTGGCCCAGACGAATATCAGGCTGCTCTTGCTGCCTATAACGCAAGCAGCAGTGCAAAAAATGCAGCGCAGGCAGCGCTTGCTAACGCACAAAGCGCTCTAAACAGCGCAAAGGCACAGCGCGAAGCTGCATACTTAAACTCGGATTCGCAGCTTAAAGAATATGCCTATGCTAAGGACAGCGCTTACTCAAACTACCGCGCTGCGCTTATTTCGCTCGAATCAGCTGAAAAATCCGCAAAAGCGCAGCTAAAGAGCAGCAAAAACGCACTAAATTCAGCAAGAGCAAACGCAAATACGGATGCAGCGCTTTTAAGGCTTGCCCAAATGCAGGAAGATTTAGAAAACACGCGCATTAAGGCAGAAGAAGGCGGCACAGTTACAGCAGTATATGCAAAAGTCGGTGCAAGCGGCGCAGGGCTTTTGTTTGTAATTGAGGATGTTTCAGATTTGCGCGTTGAATCTGCAGTTTCAGGGTATGACATAGGAGCTCTAAAGCCCGGGATGGCTGTCACCATAAAATCCGACGCAACAGGCGATGCTCTAATAAAAGGCTCATTAAGCCGCATAGCGCCAACTTCGCAAAAGAACGCGCTCGGTCAGTCAAACCCGACAGGCGATGTGCTCTTTTCAACAGAGGTCAAAGTTGCGGATGCTAATTCCGGGCTTCTTATAGGCATGAATGCGCGGCTTAAGTATATTATTGAAGAACGCAAGGATGTTTTAGCTGTTCCTTTTGATGCGCTCTTTGAAAAGGAGAACGGAGAGACCTATATTCTTGTTTTGTCAGAGCAAAAAAACGGCAAATACAAAATCGATGAGCTTATAGTAAATACAGGGCTTGAAAGCGATTTAATGGTTGAAGTGTATGGCGAAGGCGTACGCGAAGGTTTGCGCCTTTTAAACAACCCGGGTGAGTTTCGCCATCTTATAGGCAGCGAACTTATGCTTGTCGAAGATTCGCCCGCGCTCGATTCAATAAGAAGCATAAGACCGTTTGCTGCAATGCGGCAGGGCTGAAAATGATGAGCAAGCCGATTATAAAAATGAACGCAATAGTAAAGCGCTTCTATGTCGGGGAGCCTAATGAGCTTGAAATTCTCCACGGCATAGACCTTGAGGTGCTTGAAGGCGAGTTTATAGCAATCGTAGGCGCGTCCGGCTCAGGAAAATCAACGCTTATGAATATTATTGGCGCGCTCGACAGGGCAACCTCAGGCAGCTATATGCTTGACGGAACAGTAATAGAAGAAGCAGACGACGAGGAACTCTCAGCTATAAGAAACCGCAAGGTTGGGTTCGTGTTCCAGAACTTCAACTTAATCCCCCGCACAAACGCGCTTAAAAACGTGGAGCTGCCTATGATGTATGCGGGCATCCCCTATCGCGAGCGCATAGCGCGAAGCCGCGAGCTTTTAGAGCTTGTTGAAATGTCGGACAGAGTAAATCACCAGCCTACTGAGCTCTCAGGCGGGCAGATGCAGCGTGTGGCGATTGCGCGCGCAATGGCAAACGACCCTTCGATTTTGCTTGCTGATGAGCCAACAGGCGCGCTCGACTCTAAAACAGGCCGCCTCGTAATGAATCTTTTTCATACTCTAAACCGCGATTTTGGGAAAACCATAGTGCTTATAACACATAACGAAAAGCTTGCAAAAGAAACAGGCCGCATTCTTACTATGCATGACGGCTATCTTTACAAAGCGGAGGTTAACGATGAACACAGCTGAAAACATCCGCTTAGCGCTTGAAGGGCTCCTTGCAAACAAAATGCGCGCGCTTTTAACTATGCTCGGCATAATAATAGGCATTGCCTCTGTAATTGCAATTTTAACAGTCGGCAACAGCATGAGCAGCGCAATCACATCAACAATGAACGACTTGGGCGGCTCGAATATTGGTATTTCGCTCCAAAACAGGGAGCTTGACTTCCCTAACATGGGCTTTAGCCGCATGCACGGGTTTTTTTCTGCTCCTGATGAAGAAAGCCTGATAACGGACGAAATGATTTCGCTTATGCTTGAAAGGTATCCGCTTGAAATTGCAAATGTGAGCTTAAGCCATAATGTAGGCAATGGCACTGCGGTCGAGGGGCATAAATACGCAAATATTAGTGTGACAGGCGTAAACGAGGGGTTTCTGCAGGCAAATAACTTAAAGCTGCTTACAGGCCGCAGCTTTTCAAATAAGGATTTATCCGGGCTTCGCTATGGCGCGCTTGTTTCTGACAAGCTTGTTGAAAACATGTTCGGCGGGAGTCTGAGCCGTGCGCTTGGGGAGGAGCTTCGCGTCAATGTTAACGGGGAGATTTATACATTTAGCATTCTTGGGGTTTACGAGTATGAGCAAAACGCAATGAGCATCTCGCTTGCCTCCGGCAAGGATATTACAACCTCGCTCTTTATTCCCATAACGCTTGCAAAACGGCTCACAGCTGCAAGCCCCTCGCACCAGAGCCTTATGGTAATGGTCAAAGAGGGGGTAAACAGCACTGCATTTGCAGATACTCTAAGCGCCTTCTTTAACCGCTTTTATATAAATAACGAGAAATACAATATTGCGACAACAAGCATGGAAAGCATAATTAATCAGGTAAATACAATGGCAGGC
>JAKJBL010000039.1:9412-15474 GCA_022707005.1 Bacillota bacterium
AATTTCTCTTCTTGTAGGCGGAATTGGGGTTATGAATATAATGCTTGTTTCGGTTACAGAGCGCACGCGTGAAATCGGCATGCGCAAAGCGCTTGGCGCAACAAATGCAAACATAAGAGCGCAGTTTATTACAGAAAGCACAATAATATGCCTTATTGGCGGGGTGTTCGGCGTCTTGCTCGGCGGAGGCTTAGGCTATTGGGGCAGCTCGCTTTTAGGCGCTGCCAGCGGCCCTACGCTAAGCTCCATTGCGCTTGCAGTGTGCTTTTCGATGTTTATTGGCGTGTTTTTCGGCTATTACCCTGCAAACAAAGCCGCAAAGCTTGACCCTATCGAGGCGCTTCGCTACGAATAAGCGGCTACTCCTTATGCTCAGCAAGCTGCACAGAGTAACCGTCCGGGTCTTTAACAAAGAAAAACCTAAGCTTCGGGTTTGGGGAAATCGGGCCTGTCAGAGCTAAGTCGTTTTCTTTAAGAAGGTGCACAAGCGCATCTAAATCATCCGCCTCGAGCCCTATTGTTACACCCTTGCCCGGAGTTTCAACTGATTTGCCTGCCTCATAAATCAGCTCTATTTTAGCTTCATCTGCGCTGCCGAGCATAACAATTTCTCTCTCGCCGCTTAGAAACCTTGCTGCTATTTCAAGCTTTAGCAATTGAGTATAAAAGAAAAGGCTTTTTTCAAGGTCGCCAACGCGGATTGTAACCCAATTTAGTTTCATTTTTTATAGCTCCTTTAATATATTAGTTATTTGCGTTCTACAAACCATCTGCCAAGCTTTGCTGAGGATGTATCCGTATTGTGCTCAAAAAACAAATAGCTTTCTTTCCCCTGCACTTGTATCGTATACCTGTCGCCCTGACCTCCTGCTTTTAGCGCTGGCGACGGGCGGATATCCGAAACTCGTTCTATTGTATAAAGCGTGCCGTCCTCATAGCGAAGCTTCCTTGGCATAAGCGTGCCGTCTGTTGAGAATGCTGCAAGCACAGGCACATAAACTTTTAAACTCTTTTCCATATTACTGCTTTTTAAGAAATCCGCTGTTTGGCACTTCGGGCAGGCTTAGCTTATACCCGCGCTGCATCATACTGTAAAGCTTAAACGCCATAAGCTGCGGCTGGAAACCAAGGCTCGCGCACAGCTTTAAATAATCCATTTCTTCAGCTATGCACTCAGCAACTGCTTCATCCGCAATTAAAAGTTCAGCAGCAAAGACATTTGCCTCATACTCAGCGCGCGACGCCATGTTGTAGAGCATAAAATCCTTAAGCGGCGCAACCTTAGCAAGCTGCTGGTGAAATCTATCGTGCCCAAGCTCATGACCCAAAACAAGGAGAGTATCGCGCTCGCTTAGGCTGTCGTTAATTACTATATACCGCTCCCTCAAAACAATAGAATAAAACCCCTTAAGCGCGCCAAGCCCCCCTTCAACGCGCAGGTGAATGTTGAGCGCATCAATAAGCTCATACGGGTCAGAAGTGCCGTACATTGTTTTTAGCCGTTCGGCTTCTTTTATAATAAACCCCTGCACAAAACCCCCTAAGGCTGCCTCTTATGTCTTTCGGGTTCAGCGGGCGAAGCGCCCCCGTCCGAGTTTAAGTATCTTTTCGGCGTGTACTTTTTAGCTTTGGCTTTTGCATCAAAATATATTTCGGTTATTGCCTGGAAGAAGGCGACCTGGTCTTCGTCAGTAAGCTCCCCGCCTGCAAAAAGCGAGTTTGTTTGATCCAGTAGAAGCTGCGCCTGCGCTCTGCCCCGCGAGCCGTATCTTTTTGCGGTTTCGTTTAAAAATTCTTCCTGCTCTTTTGCGCGCGCAAGCTCCTCTGTGCTGAAGAAATAATCAGTGCCTACGCCGAGCGCGTGCGCAAGCGCCAAAATTGTCGATGCCTTCCGCGGCTCCCTGTCGCCCAGTTCGTAAAACTGAATTGTGCGCGAAGAAACGCCGACTTCGTTTGCAAGCTTGCTCTGGGAGAGTTTTGCTGCCTTGCGTGCCGCCTTAAGTTTTTCTCCAAATTGCATTTGTGACCTCCATGAAGCGTGTTAGTAATTACCATTGACTTGCGAATAAAGGTTCGCTATACTTTGCATATAAAAGCGAATGTTAGTTCATAGTTAGATAATACACGCATGAAGCGGCAGAGTCAAGGGAGAATATAAAATGACACGTGCAATTCTGCACAGCGATATAAACAGCTTTTATGCAAGCGTTGAAATAATGCTAAACCCTGCGCTTAAAAATAAGGCAGTTGCAGTATGCGGCAGCACTGAGAACAGGCACGGTATTGTGCTTGCAAAATCCGAGCTTGCAAAAAGGGCAGGCGTTAAAACAGGCATGGTAAACTATGAGGCAAAGCGCGTCTGCCCAAACCTTATTATGCTTCCGCCCCAGTATGAGCAATATTTAAAGTACTCAAGGCTTGTGCGTGAAATTTATTCGCGCTATACAGATTTAGTAGAGCCTTTTGGTATGGACGAATGCTGGCTTGATGTAACAGGAAGCCGCATTTTTGGAAGCCAAGGTGAAATTGCAAAAGAAATTTTACACACAGTTGAAGAAGAACTTGGGTTAACTGTAAGCATAGGAGTTTCGTTTAACAAAGTATTTGCAAAGCTTGGCTCGGATATGAAAAAGCCCAATGCAATAACAACAATTACGCCTGAAGATGTTAAGCAAAAGATTTGGCCGCTTCCGGCAGATGAGCTTATATATGTAGGCAGAGCTACTAAAAAGAAGCTTGCGGAATACGGAATATATACAATAGGCGAGCTTGCAAATGCGCCTGCTGCGCTTTTACAAAGGCGGTTCGGGAAAAACGGGCTCATGCTAAAGGCGTTTGCAAACGGGGAAGACAGCTCGCCTGTTATGCACAAGGAATATGTTTCGCCTGTAAAATCGTTAGGGCACGGCATTACATGCAATGCAGACCTTGAAACCTTTGATGAGGTCTGGCGCGTTATTTTATATCTTGCGCAGGATTTGGGGCACAGGCTCCGCGTCCATGAGCTTATGGCAAATGGCGTGCAGCTTACAGTAAGGGATAATACGCTTTTTTATAAGCAGCACCAGGCGCAGCTTGGCTTTTCTACTCAGAGCCCATTAGAGATTAGCCTGCTTGCGAACAGGCTCTTTAAAGAAAACTACAATTTGGGAGTAAAGGTGCGTTCACTCACAGTGCGCGCTATTAAACTTGTGCCAAAGGCAAGGCCAGAACAGCTCACGCTTTTTGATGATGCGCAAAAGCGCGCTAAACGCGACAAGCTTGATGATGCAGTTGAAGGCATACGCAATAGGTTTGGCAAATGGGCAATACAGCCTGCAAGCCTGCTTAAAGAGCTTAAGCTTAAAGAGACGGGCAGCAGCTCCATTACAATGCCCGGGTATATGTGTTAGAGGCTGTACCTAAAAGTGCGAGAATAATATTGCAAAAATGGGGTTGAAGTGTTCTAAACTCCTGCTACACTGAATTTAACGGCCGTAAAAAACACAAGGAGCTTTATTTATGGAACAATTCAATGTTATATCCATTGGTGTAATTCGGGCGGATGAAAATGGGATGCGGCTCGAGCTTAAAAAGGAATATGCGCCTGCGCTTTTAGGGCTTTCCGGCTTTAGCCATGTTAACATTCTTTGGTGGTTCTCTAAATCTGACAATGCAATTGCAAGGGCGAAGCTCAGTGAGCGCTCCCCGTACAAAAACGCGCCTGCAGTTATGGGAACCTTCGCAACGCGCTCACCGCTGCGGCCTAACCCGATTGCGCTTTCCTGTGCAGAAATTATATATATTGATGAAGAAAACGCAGTAGTCGGCCTTGGGTATATAGATGCAGACAACAACTCGCCCTTGCTCGATATTAAGCCGTATACTCCAAGTCTCGATAGAGTGGAAAAACCTTTGGTGCCTTCCTGGTGCAAAAGCTGGCCAAACAGCGTAGAAATATCAGGGGATTTTGACTGGAGCAGCGTTTTTAACTTTTAAGGTTGGGTAGGTGAGCGGGCGCATGCTTGCGCCCGCTCACCTAGGGTATTACAGAGCACGCCTTTCTTGTATATTCAAATTTTTGCAAAGTCAGCTTGACACTAAATGCAAAGCGGGCTATACTATTATTGCAAAGCATACTTTGCATAATTTGCTTGAAATGAGAATAGACTTGCAAACAAGAATAAAAGCGCTTAGAAAAGAAAAGAAGATGTCGCAGGAAGAGCTGGCTATGGCAGTGGGGACTACGAGGCAGACCATTACCTCCATAGAAATAGGCAAATACACTGCATCCTTGGGGCTTGCGTATAAAATCTCAAGGTTCTTTGGTAAAAAGATTGAGGATGTTTTCGACCTTAGCGAATTTGATAATGATATTTAAGGAAGGGTAGCAGTTATGGAGGCTTATAAGCTAACAATAAAAAAGAGATGTTTTATTTTAATGGCTTTAGCGCTTATTTGCGCTGCTTTTATTGTTGTTTTCCGGTTTGGCTTTTCAAAACTTTTTGCTGGCAACGAAGTATTCAATTTTCAGGAAGGTCTGCTTAGTGCCTTTGTGCTTTTGCCCTTAATTAAAGCAATTAGATATCACAAGGCACAAAAGGATGAGACAGCGCTAAGGAAGCTCTACAATGACGAAAATGATGAAAGAAAGAAGTTCATCAGGCAAAAATCAGGCATGCCTTTAATGCAAATAACTTCAGGTCTTATGATTTTCGCAGGGATTATTATTGGCTATGTTAATAAAACAATCTTTTATACCTTGGTTTTTGCTGCAATGGCACAAATGACCATTGCTGTAATAATAAAGACTTTTTATATGAAAAAACTCTAAAGTGTATTTAGCGGAGTATGTTATAAACGAAACTATTTAGGCTGCCTGTTTCAAAAAGTAAATTACGAAGATTAATATTTGCCTATAAACGCATCATTTAAGAGGGTTATTAAAAATATCGTTTTAGTACAAATGCAACAAAACATTTACCAGCTTGCATTAATAGGAAATATGTGTTATGAATATAGATAACAACAAATATCAAATCCGAGTTAATGTTTCTAAGGCTTCTGCTATGAGCATTAACCTATGGGTATCATAGGAAACTGTGCTGTCCCCCGTGTTTGGAAAGGGTTTGGTTATTTAGTCGGCCTTGAACTGTGTACCAAAGACTGCTAAAACCAAATTTTTTAGAAGGGGGATTTTTTATGTTAAAATTTATCCGTGTCAACATGACAACCAAAGAAGCAGCAACAGAAGCTGTGCCCGAAAAATACCTTGGGCTTGGGGGCAGAGCACTAACATCGAACTTCATCAATGACGAAGTTAAACCTTCATGTCACCCGCTTGGCAAAAACAACAAACTAATGTTTGCGCCCGGCTTGCTTAGCGGAACAACAGCCCCTAACTCCGGCCGTCTTTCAGTTGGAGGCAAAAGCCCATTAACAGGGGGCATTAAGGAATGTAATACTGGCGGCACATTCTCCCAGCAGATGGCAAAGATGGGCATAAAGGCATTAGTAATAGAAGGTATGCCTGAGGATGATAAGTTCTACATTATTAAAGTAGCAATGGATGGAGTAACAATTGAGGAAGCGCCTGAAGAAATTCTTAATGGCTGCGGCAACTATAAGGCAATAGAAATCCTAAACGCAAAATATGGCTATAAAATAGGCATTGCACTTGCAGGCCCAGCTGGTGAATACAGGCTGCCTTCGGCAAATATATCCTTTAAAGACCCGGAATCAAATATACGCAGCGCAGGGCGCGGCGGGCTTGGCGCAGTACTCGGTTCAAAGAAAGTTAAAGCTGTTGTAATAGATGATACCGGCGCGCCCGCAGTCTCAATTGCAGAGCCTGAAAAATTCAAAGAAGCCTCAAAAGTGTTTGCAAAAGCGCTTATGGATCACCCCGTTTCAGGGCAGGGGCTTGCGGCTTACGGAACAGATGTCTTGGTCAACATCATAAACGAGGCTGGCGGCTTCCCTGCATATAACTTCACAGCAGGGCGCATTGAGCATGCGGACAATATATCAGGTGAAACGCTTAATGCCACAATAACTGAGCGCGGCGGGGAAGGCAAGGTCTC
>JAKJBL010000039.1:15484-15843 GCA_022707005.1 Bacillota bacterium
TGCCACCGCGGGTGCATTATAAGGTGTTCGCAGTGGTATGCAGACAAACAGGGCAAATATGTAACAAGCGGGTTTGAATACGAAACTATTTGGGGGCTTGGCGCTGATGCAGGCATTGAAGACCTTGATGCTATTGCATATATTGACAGAGCAATGGATGATGTAGGTGTTGACAGCATAGAAATTGCAGTCGCACTTGCAACAGCAATGGAAGGCGGGCTTATTCCATGGGGCGATGGGAAGGCATGCCTTGAAATCGTAAAGCAAATGGCAGAGCCAACGCCTATGGCAAGAATTATAGCAGGCGGGTGCGCTTCTGTCGGCAAGCTTTGCGGGCTTTACAGAGTACCTGTAGTAAA
>JAKJBL010000003.1:0-20566 GCA_022707005.1 Bacillota bacterium
ATTTGATTGACGATAAGGACAATGTGTTAAATGCTGACAGTGCCTACACTGGCAAGGAACTGCACGATAAAATCAGAGAGAAAAATCCCGATATAATTTTAAATATCCACGAAAAGGGATACCGCAACAAACCGTTAAGCGAGGAACAAAAGGCTTCAAATAAGGAAAAATCAAAGGTTAGAGCAAGGGTAGAACATGTTTTTGGACATATGACAAATTCGATGGGTGGCATGACCACTAGAGTCATTGGGATAGACCGCACAACCTGCGTGATTACCCTTAAAAATCTTGCCTACAATCTTAGCAGATGGGCTTATTTGGTTGGTGTAAAAAAAGCTGCGGTATCCATATAGGGATAAGTCTGCCCATTTATAGAAAATGGGCGGTAAATCGTGGTGTGCATGGCTGTTTAAGACAGATATTTTGATGATTCTACGATAAATTCATACATTTTTTTGCAAAATCCCCTTGATTTTTCGGGGGGGTATGATATGCTAAAGGAAATTTGACGTTTTTAGAGGTGCCCTTAATATATTATATGCTTACTTAAACAGAGCTTGTATCCTCTGTTTAAATTAAAAAGCAGGAAGAGGCGACCCATGAAAAAATATCTGTCATTGCTTGTGGTCTTTTTAGTTACTGCAGCAGCGCTTTCAGCCTGCATAACTATCCCAATTGCTGCACCCCAAAAGACAGCTGAAGCTAAAGAAACAGAGACGCCTTTAGCTACGCCTGCTGAGGAGGCGAAAACTGAAATTCAGCCAACTGCAACGCTGCTCCCCAAAATCGAATACTCTAAGCTCAATAAGCCTGCTCTTGACAAGTTCATGCAAATTGAAGTAGGCGGCACTTTAGCATCTGCGCTTGCTTTGCTTGGCGAACCTAAGGCAGTTTACGGCGCAGGAAGCTATAATTATCGTGCAGTAGCAGGGAGCAAGGTTTCACAGCCTGCTGCTGTATACCGCTTTTTGCTCGATGAGGTGCCGATTGAACTAATTGCAGGCACAGACAACGGACTCGTCCTAAAAAAGCAAGTCTCAACGCCTTTAGTGTTTCCGCGGCTGCTCGATTCTTCAAAAGTTACACCCGAAGATGGCGCAGCATACTCAGATATGCTTTCACAAGTAGGGGAAAACCCATATCTTTGGATGGAGTTTACTCTGCCAAACCCAAAGCCGGACAGCGGCACATACCTAGTGCTCATTTGGCCGGATAAAACCGGGCAGCTTGCTGCTGTTGTTAAAGATGCGGTTGTACTCAAAAGCGAGTATCAGCCAAACGGAGTAGTTTTAGCTGCAAGCGAGGCTGACGGTGAAACCCCGCGTGTCCCCCGTTATCTCGACCCACTGCCCAAAAACTTAAACAGTAGTGTTACTTCAGAGAGTTATTTCAAGAAATTCACTTCTCTAAAGCTTAACTCTTCGGAGCAAAAAGTAACAGCAGCATTTGGAGAGCCTGTTTCAATAGATACAAGCAGTGCAACTGTACGTGTGCTAAGCTATGAGTTTCTAACTGCAAAATTTGCGCATGTTAGCTTCAAGTTTACTTTTGCTTTAGCTAAGGATAACAGCACAATGCTTATTTCCAAAGAAGCAGCGCTTATGCCGCTTGGTAAAGCCGAAATAACTGCAAGATATGCACCGCAACTATTAAGCGATATGGACAAGGATGATATAGAGGCTTTTATGGGCAAAGGTTTTTGGTCCAATCAATATGTTGATTTTAACGGGGACATTATCAATTCGTATTCATGGTCAGGGGAAAAAGTGTTTATAAGCGCCTTGTTTGAAGAAAATGACGATGATGTGTTGAGTAATGATTTTGTGCCTAATGATACAGAAGCAGAAGCTTTAAGCCTATATGAAGAATATGTAATAGTCATACCTAAAGGAGTAAAGAAAACACCAAGACCTTCGCGCACTCCTTCCCAAACTACACAAACTCCAACTACAACTACACCGCCCCCAACAGCTACTTTGCCGCCACCTGTATATTCGCTGCCGCCAATAAGGTCTCTGCCCCCGTTTTCATTAAGGCCAATATTAACGCCTACACCTAAACCAACCCCTACGCCAGTGATTATAAGATAGCGATGTGCATTAAAATAAGGCATGCTGCGCCTACGGGCCTCATGCCTTTATTTTTGTGCTTTTAGCGTTGCCACTTGGCAGCATTATTAAACCTTCGAAAACATCAACCTGGCACCGTTCGCCATAGTCACGGGGGATAGGTTCCATTTTCTCACCCCCTTTTATTGGGGAATGGGCGGCTCTCTCCCTTTCCATGAACAAAGCGAATGACATGCCGAACATTACCCGCTAAACGCGCATCCTGCGAAAAAGATAGGAAATATTTTTTGAGGTGCAGGCTTTCTTGTTTTTACACAGCACAGGAATAGGATGGCTGCATAATTAATGAGCTGCGCATTACCTCATAATGCGCAGCTCACACTAATCCAAATAAAGGCTATTTTGCCTATTCGGGCAAATCTATTTTGATTATTGGAATCTCCTTATAGAGATTTGCCTTCCCCTACACAGCTTTTGAGATGTTATATACATTTTCGCCTCCTCCATCTAAGCGGTGACGTAAGGCTAAATCTTAATTGCGCTGTCTGTGGCTCCCTCGATAATCGGTAAATACTATTAAGGGTAAAGGCTCAATTTATGGTTTATCCATTCCGCTGTTCGCTGCCTTTGCTCCCGGCTTCTGAGGAAAATGCCCATTCGTTTAGGTCAGCAGCATACTCAGCAATACGATGATGACATTGCTTGCATTGTGGGCAAGAATGGGATTCAGCAGGCTCTGCGTCTTTTCGAAAACATAGGCGTAATAAACACCCAGCAGAAATGCGGTGAGCATCTGCCAAGGGTTCCAGTAAAGGATGCGAAAGGGACCGAAACTAAATTCCATATGCGCGACTGCGAAAATAATTGCAGATAATATGGTCGTCATCTCGATCTTTAGATTCAGCAGCTTAAAACTCATATTCCAAGAGTTTTTAAGCAGGGTAATGACCATTCCCCTAAAAACAGGCTCTTCGCTTGTGCCGGTAAACAAGCCTTGAAAAGCAAAAATAATGAGAACATTAAGTAGCTTGGGCGTATACTGCATCCCGATATTACTTGCCATAATGTATTTTGCAAACAGCAGATAGGCGAGCTCAATGCAGAAAAAAAACGGCAAGAACCTTAAAACAAGTTTCAAACTAACACTTGCATCCTTTAAGTTAAAACCCCATTGAGGAAAAGGCTTTTTAAACACAAACCTCATAATCAAAATAACAAATACGAGCTGAATTACGCGCTGGAGCGCCCTTGTTAGATAAAGCGATTCGCTTCCAAAGTATGGAACATAAATCCCCAGGCTGTTGGAAAGCATGTAAGAGCTAATGCCCATGAAATGGATAATTAGCAATACGATGACCAAATCTAGTATTCTTTTTGCCCAAAGCTTGGCTTTATCCATGGTTTTCTTTCCTCATTTCCGGCTGTCCGGCAAGGCCAGCGATTGGTACAAGGCTGCCGTCATTAAAAATTCTACTCCGTTTGCACCATTGTTTAGAGTTTACACAGAATAAGGGGCACAACCCAATAGAGGGTTTTTCGTGTATGATTTACCTCATTGCAGCTAAGCTGAAGCTTGCCTGCCCTAATCCGTTATGATAATTGGAGTAGAGCCCAGCTTATCGGTTGTAAGCCGGGTACGCTTGCGGTAATGTTTTTCAACCTCAACGAGCTCCGGCTACGTTATACTTGTATCTGCAAGCAGTTCTGCTTCGTTGAAAATCGAAAGCTGAGCTGAATCGTATTCGCTTTTCTCGCTCTTTGCGCCAAATTGACGATGCTTAGCAAGCCTAAACTGCTCCTCATAGTATTTTACGAGGGCTTCAAGCTTCGCAATGCGTGGTTTTGATGCGGTGTTTTCGTTGACTAATTCGGCATTTCCCATGCGTTAATTATACTGCAGGATTGGCCTAAAGTTCAACAGAATAGGCGTCTATAGGACACTATTTTAGCTTACCGCATCGACTTTTATCTCTTGCCGTTTTAGCTTTTGGATAACGCCTGGACTACCTAAAAGCATGTGCAGCTTCTCAGCGGAGAGGTTCATGGTACTGCCACCGGATGCATCCGGCCAGCGAAAATGCCCCGTTTCCAACCTCTTGAAATACAGCCAAAAGCCATCTCCGTCCCACTCTAATATCTTCACCCTATCGCGCAGACGATTGCAAAACACAAACAGCGCACCGCCAAACACATTGAGCTTAAAGCTGCCTTCTACTATGGCAAGCAGGCCGTTGATTGACTTTCTCATGTCAGTGCATCCGCAGGCAAGATACACCTTTTTGTCGCCGAAGTTCAACATAGTGATACCAACATGCGGCAGACCATGAGAAGCTGCTCGTTATTGGCTTCTCTCCCGACATTTATGCGGCATTTTCCTATTTCAATAGATAGTCCGCTCTCTTTCGTGAGCGATTCCTTTCTTTCACATACCGCCCAACCTTGAGGTACGAGAACTTCACCGTTACCTGCGTTTGCCACCGGTTGCAGCTCACGGCACGCCGCTTCGCGCAGCTTACGCTGCCAATAAAAATAAATGTTTTGGTGGAAGCCTGCCTTCTCACAGAATGCTTTGACGCCCAGCCCGCTTTCCTTACGCTCTTGCAATATCCCCGCCCAATGCGCTAACCGATATTCCTCCGCCATCTGCCTTGTATTCATCCTACAAGTACCCCCATTCGGCTTGACTTAATAATTGTGCTTTTTCAAGCCGTTTCGTGGTTATTGTAGCATGCATGCCTCTTGCTCACGAGGTGACGGTTGGTTTGACGGTTACGAACCTTCCGCTATTCTAACCCCAACAGATTCTGTAATAAACATACTGCGCTTTATGTCGGAACCTGATGTCTTGACTTAAACAAATTGATTGGTATAATACGAATTGGGTTAGTAATAACTAACCGACTTTTTGGGGGGATGCACATGCGCAGAACTTTGGGTGAACTCAAGCCCGGTGAATCCGGATATATTGCGACAGTTGGAAGCGAAGACCCAAGGGTAAAGCGCAGGCTCGTTGATATGGGCATTACGCCCATGACCCGCATTTTCGTACGCAAAACAGCGCCTATGGGCGACCCTATAGAAGTACACTTGCGTGGCTATGATTTATCATTGCGTAGAGCCGACGCTATGCATATTACCCTATATGAAGCTGATGAGCTTGAAGACGCTTTAAACAAAGAACGCAGTTTTCAGCACAGGCGGAGAAAGCGTGCAGGCCGCCTGCTTGAAAACCATGCGGATTTGAGCGACCAGGTTGCACATGAGCGCGCTGCAGAGCTGACGCAATGGGCTGTTTCTCTTTCGCAGGATTCTGTGCGGCTGCCTTTACCTGGCTGCCCTATGGGCGATGGCTGCGAGAGAGGCGCAGGCGCAAAAAGAACCCTGCTCAACTCTTTTAACCCCTGCGCCAGCTGCGATAGGTGCTGCCCACATGCCGGGCGCGCAAAACGGGGCAGGCGCTGCAAAAGCGCTAGCCCGCTCGACAACCAGCCTGTTAAAATTGCGCTTGTCGGCAACCCAAACAGCGGCAAAACAACTCTTTTCAACGCAATTACAGGGGCGCACGAGTATGTCGGCAACTGGCCTGGCGTGACAGTTGAAAAAAAGGAAGGAAGAATACAGGCGCATGGCCATGAAATTACCCTTATTGACCTACCCGGAATATATTCGCTCTCGCCGCACTCGATGGAAGAAATAATTGCTCGCAATTTTGTTATAAAAGAACAGCCTGACGCAATTATAAATATTGTTGATGCCACAAACCTTGAGCGCAACCTCTATTTGAGCGTTCAGTTAATGGAGCTTGAACGCCCAATGATTATTGCGCTTAACATGATGGACGAAATAAAAAAACGCGGGGACACGATTGATATTACCCGTCTTTCGCTTGAGCTTGGCATACCCGTTGTACCAATAAGTGCGCGCACAGGCGAAGGTGTACAGGAACTGCTTAATCAGTGTGAGCTCTTGATTGAGCTTGCTCATGAGCAAATGCACCGAGGTTTCTGTATTGAACCGGATGATTTCTATGACGAGTACACGCATGCTGTACATCATAAGATTGGCGAAATTATTGGCGACAACGCAGAGCGTGCGGGTATTCCTTCACACTGGGCACAGGTCAAACTGCTTGAAGGCGATGCGCTTGTGCGCGAAGCGCTCGCGCTTAGTGAAGAACAACAGGACAAACTTGATGAAATAGTAAACACCTATGCAGGCGAAGCGCCTGGCATAGACAACGAAACCCGTATGGCGGATACTCGCTACAGGTTTATTTCACAGATTACGGCTGCCGCAGTGAGGCATGCGCGCAAACAGGGCGAAAAGAGCCCCTCAGACCGAATTGACGCTATTTTAACGCATAAGTATTTTGCTATTCCCGTATTTTTACTTATTATGCTGGGTATTTTCACGCTTACTTTCAGCACGCTCGGCGCCTGGCTCTCAGACCAGGTGGAAATATTCATAAGTACGCTTTCAAGCTGGCTTTCTATTTGGCTTTTTAATATAGGCACATCAAAGTGGCTCACAAGTTTGATAAGCGATGGTATAATCTTGGGGGTTGGCGGTGTGCTCACATTCCTGCCTCAAATCGCACTCTTATTTTTGTGCCTTTCTCTTCTTGAAGACAGCGGCTATCTTTCACGTACTGCGTTTATTATGGACAAGCTTCTAAGGCGGTTTGGCCTTTCTGGCAAATCCTTCATCCCAATGCTTATGGGCTTTGGCTGTACAGTGCCTGCAACTATGGCAGCACGCACAATGGAAAACGAGAAAGACAGGCGCATGACAATCTTGCTGCTGCCGTTTATGAGCTGCTCTGCAAAACTTCCGGTATACGGGCTAATTGCAGGCGCCTTCTTTTCGCATAACAGAGGCTTGGTCGTATTCAGCCTGTATGCGCTTGGCATAGTTGCGGGAATCCTTACAGGCCTTTTGTTTAAAAGAACGTTGTTTACGGGCATGGACGCACCCTTTGTGCTTGAGATGCCTCCCTACCGCAGGCCAATGCTTAAAAACACGCTACGCCACGTCAGCTTGCGAATACAGCACTTTTTAGAAAAGGCAGGTACTGTAATACTGCTAATGAGTGCAGTATTATGGTTTCTCCAAAGCTTTGACGCAAGCTTTATTATGGTTGAGGACTCTGCAAAGAGCATTCTCGGGCTTGTTGGAGGCTGGCTTGCTCCCGCATTTGCGCCCCTCGGATTCGGAGCATGGCAGGCTTCAGTTGCGCTTTTAGCAGGTCTTGTAGCTAAAGAAGTTGTTGTAGCCTCGTTAAGCCTGTTTTACGGATTTTCCGCAGCTGCAGGCGACAGCGCAGTGCGTGCATCGCTCAGTTCAACCTTTACACCGCTTTCTGCATACAGCTTTCTCGTTTTTGTGCTGCTGTATGTGCCTTGCATGGCAGCAGTTGCTACTATGAGGCGCGAACTAAACAGCGTAAAATGGACGGCTTTCATGGTTGCATACCAGGTTGGAATTGCATATATCGCAGCTTTGCTCATTTATCAGGCAGGCACTCTGCTTGGGTTATAGCGCCTTTTGCCAAGAAGGACATCTTTAATTGTTAGGGCGCCCTGTTAATAAAAAGCATGCGCCTATGGTACGATTATAGGCGCTCCGCTCAAGTTTAGCCAATTTTGAGGCATATAGAAGCCGGCAAAACGGTTTACAAAGTTTTTTTTCGCTGTTACAATAGAGAGGTGAAATTGGCGCGCATATTTTAGCATTGCCTCTATCCATGCAACTTTGCGATGGCAAGAAATGCGCTGCATAACATCAATTTGACCTATTTTTACAGGGGGAACTGCACGCATGAAGAATTACTCAGCTGACAAAATTCGCAATATTGGCATTTTTGGGCATGGAGGTGAAGGCAAGACAACCCTAACCGAAGCTATGCTCTTTAATGCAGGCTTGCTTGACCGCATGGGTCGCGTGGAAGACGGAACCACAACAACAGATTATGATCCGGAAGAAAACCGCCGCGTTATTTCTATAGGCGCAGCACTTGCTCCATTTGAGTGGAATGACACTAAAGTCAATCTTATCGATGCGCCCGGCTTTTTTGACTTTTATGGAGAAGTAGTAGAGAGCATGGCGCTTGCTGATTCAGCGCTTATTGTCGTAGGTGCAGTTTCAGGGCCTGTTGTTGGCGTTGAAAAGGCAATGGACATGTGCAAAAAAGCCAAAAAAGCGCGCATGATGGTTATTAACCAGATGGACAGGGAAAACGCCAACTTCCTTAAGGTCTACAATGAAATTAATGCAAAGTTCGGCTCTGGTATTGTTGCGCTTCAGCTTCCAATAGTTGAAGGCGGAGTCTTTAAGGGCTATATCGATATTCTAAACATGAAAGCAAAGCGCTTTGAAGCAAAGGCAGAAAAAGAGACGGAAATTCCATCAGGGCTCCTTGCAGAAGCTGAAGCAATGCACGAAGCGCTGGTCGAGGCAGCAGCTGAAAGTGATGAAACCCTTATGGAAAAATACTTCGATGGCGAGGAGCTTTCAAACGAGGAGCTTATTGCAGGGCTTCGCGCAGGCGTTCGAGAAGGCATGCTTACGCCGGTCTGCTGCTGTGCAGCTTTACCGAATATAGGCGTTAGGACTTTAGCCGACAACCTGCTGCGCTACATGCCGACTGCGGATTTATTAGAGCCGCGAAAAGCAAAGAACACAAAAACAGGCGAAGCTGTTGATTTTAGCAAGTATGAAAAATTTGGCGCTCAAGTCATGAAAACAGTTGCAGACCCGTTTGTAGGCAAAATTTCAATTCTTAAAGTTTATTCGGGCACGCTTTCTGCTGATATAGCGCCTTACAATGCAAATTCGGAAAAATCAGAAAAACCCGGAACAGTATACATTATGCGCGGAAAAAAGCTGATAAATACGGAAAGGATTTCTGCTGGGGATATTGGCGCAATGGCAAAACTGCAGTTTACCAACACTGGGGATACACTTTGTGAAGCGTCCTCGCCAATACTCTTTGAGGAAATTGAGTTCCCCAAACCAAGCATAAGCCTTGCAGTTACTGCAAAAAAACAGGGCGAAGAAGATAAGATTATTACAGGGCTAAATCGCTTAAGAGAAGAAGACCCGACAATTTCGCTTGATAAAAACCCTGAGACCGGGGATATACTGCTTAGCGGTTTAGGTGAAATGCACCTTGACGTAATGTGCGCCAAGCTTAAGAACAAATTTAACGTAGAGGCGCAGCTTGTCGAACCGCGCGTGCCATACAGAGAAACTATCCGCGGTACTGCTGAGGCAGAAGGCAAGCATAAAAAGCAAACTGGAGGTGCAGGCCAGTTTGGGGTCGTGCAAATGCGCTTTGAACCGCTTGCTGAAGGCGATTTTGAGTTTGTTAACTCAATTGTAGGCGGAGTTGTGCCAAAAGAGTATATTCCGGCTGTTGAAAAGGGTACGCGCGAAGCGCTCATGCGCGGCGTGCTTGCAGGCTATCCCATGGTCGGGGTAAAGGCGACCTTATACGATGGCAAATACCACCCCGTAGATTCCAAAGAAGTCGCATTTAAATCCGCTGCACGCTTGGCATATAAAGCTGCGTGCGTTAAGGCAAGCCCTGCGCTCATTGAGCCAATTTATCGCCTTGAAGTGCTTGTGCCTGATGAATACATGGGTGAAGTAATTGGCGATATGAACAGGCGCAGAGGCCGTGTGCTTGGTATGAACCCGGCTGAAGACGGCCAGGAAATAGTAGCTGAAGCTCCGCTTGCAGAAGTTTTCAAATATGCAACCGACCTGCGCTCAATGACGCAAGCGCGCGGCTCCTTCAAAATGGAATTTGTCCGCTATGAAGATGTTCCTGCAAACATAGCGCAAAAGATAATCGACCAATCAAAGAAGGACGATGAAGAAGACGAATAAAGCCCCTGTTCATATATGGTTTAGCATAGGGCGAACCCATACCGAAAACTGCTGTTAAAAAAAAGCTTTAAGGGGCGTTAACGTCTCTTAAAGCCTCTGTTTTATAAGCAATGTTTAAGTAAATAGACCTATTATTATCTTTTACTGAGGAGAGGCTTTTGCGTACACTTACAGTCCCTGCGACAAGCGCCAATCTTGGCCCCGGGTTTGATTGCCTGGGACTCGCGCTTAGCTGCTACAATACTATTACATTTGAATTTATAGAGAGCGGATTACACATAGAGCTTGAGCCATGCGACCTTTCTCACATACCTGCAGACAGCCGCAATTTAATATACAGAGTCTTTTGCGGGGTGCTTAAAACCTATGGCATTACCCCCCCAGGCGTGCATTTTGCGCAGGTAAACGAAATCCCTTCAATGCGCGGGCTTGGGAGCTCGGCTGCAAGCGTTGTAGGTGGGGTTGTTATGGCTGATACCTACATGGGCTTTAAAATGACAAAACAGGAAATGCTCGACTTTTGCGCAAGCCAAGAAGGCCACCCGGATAATATTCTGCCGGCGCTTTTAGGAGGCCTTACTGTAGGCTGCATGGATAACGGGCATGTGCGCTATCTTCGAATGGATGCGCCTAAGTCGCTCCGCCTGGCAGTTTTTATACCGCCCTTTTCGCTTTCTACACGCAAAGCACGAAGCGTGCTTCCAAAGACAGTTCCGCTTGAGGATGCTGTTTTTAACCTCACAAGAGCGGCTCTGTTAACAGCTGCGCTTGCAACCGGGGAGTTGTCGGCGCTTCCTTTTGCAGTCAACGACAGGCTGCACCAGCCTTATCGAAAATCACTCGTTCCGGGCTATGATGATATAGCCCGACTTGCAGATGCAAGCGGTGCGCTCGCTACGTATCTTTCAGGCGCAGGCCCGACGCTCATCAGCTTTTTTGATAAAAGCCCTTCATTAGAGAGCTTAACAGACAAACTCGAAAGCCTGCATAAAGGCTGGCAAGTCCGTCTGCTTTGCGTTGATTCTCAAGGGTACAGGCTTAAGTGAACTAAACCCCTGCTATTGTGCCTCAGCGGATAAATCCACCTTTATATTCCCGCGTGTTGCCTTTGAATAAGGGCAGATTTCATGCGCTGCATCCATAAGCGACATTGCCTCTGCTTTATCAAGCTCAGAAAAAACTCCGTGGATTTTTGCTGCAAGCGCAAAGCCGCCGCCTTCGTCTTTGCCTATACCTACTTCAAGCTGTACTTTGGGCAGCGGAATACGAAGCTTGCGGCTTCTTATCACGCTATGCAGGGCAGCTGCAAAGCAAGCTGCATAACCGGCAGCAAAAAGCTGTTCCGGGTTAACGCCGTCATTTGAGCTTCCGCCCAGCCCTTTTGGCGGGCTCATTTCGAAAACCAACGGGCTTTGTGCAACTGTTACAGTGCCTGAGCGCCCATTAACGGAAGTTGCTGTTGTTGTATAAAGTAAATCCATAAAAACTCTCCTTTCGGATAATGCATATAGATCTAATATAATATTAAATTTGGCTCTTGAAACAATAAATTGGGATAGAGCTGCCTATGCAAGCCCATCAGGCTGCGCTTCATCAGGGCAATAGCGCTCAAGCAGCACGCCTGCCTGAGACATTAAATCGACAGAGAATTCATCCGGATAGCCTTCGGCATAAACAACGCGCCTTATGCCTGCATTAATAATCATTTTTGCGCAAATAACGCAAGGCTGGTGGGTACAGTAAAGCGTTGCCCCATCAATTGATACGCCAAGCTTCGCAGCCTGGATTATGGCGTTTTGCTCAGCATGTATTGCATAGCAAAGCTCCTGCCTTGTCCCTGACGGAATGCCTAAGTTTCGCCTAAGGCACTCACCGCGTTCCATACAACTTGTCAGCCCTGATGGCGCTCCGTTATACCCGGTTGTAAGTATGCGTTTGTTTTTAACTATAATTGCGCCGATTTTGCGGCCATGCTGATAACAGCTTGACCAGCTGGAAATAGACTTGCACAGCTCCATAAAACGGGCATCCCACTTATCCCAAGCTTGCATAAAACACCCTCCTGTTTCACAAGAGCATAACATATTTTATTTTAGTTAGGAAGAAAAATATATGAGGAGCCCGTCAAAAATTCCCTGGGCGCACGTCTGCTGATAGCGGGCGCTGTTTAGCTTTAAATCTTCAACAGGATTTGACAGATACCCAAGCTCAAGTGTTGCAACAGGCGAAGCTGACCAGTTAAACCCTGCCTGGTCCGACTTTTTCACAACAGCTAACGAAGCTGCGCCTGTTGCTCGGGTTGTGTTTTTCAATAATGTTTCAGCTAACAAAAGACTCTTTTCGTAAATACCGGCTCCTGCCGAAAATGAAGGACAAAGCGCAGTCATCCCTTCTTTGGTTCTGCTTGAACTGTAATCGCAGTGAATACGCACCCAGCAATCCACATTGTTGTCGTTCATAAGCTGTGCGCGTTCAACATTAGAGAGCTGCACATCATTTTGTGTGCGCGCCAAAACTACGGTGTACCCCGCATCCTCAAGCAAAAGTCTGAGTTTTTGCGCAATTGAGAGCGTAATTTCATATTCATTGATTCCTGAGCGTATCCCGACACATCCTGCGCTCATGCGCTGTTTAGTGCGTTTTGAACCGGGAGAAACAGGTTCGTAACCAAAATCCGGGGTTGTCTGGTGCCCTGGGTCAAGTCCTATGCTATAGCTTTTATAAAGAGGAGCTTCATCAAGAGCATCACCCTCTGTATTTAGAACAAAGATTGCCCCGCTTTGAACTGCCGTATTGAAGGCAACAATTGTCTGGAGGCCGCATATACCGTCTTGCGGCACGCTAAGAAGCTGCTGCAGGCTCCTGACTGCCTTAGAAGTGATTACGCCATATACGCCATCCGGCCTGGCATTATAGAGCTCTAATTCTAAAAGGTTTTCTTGCAGCAGGCGCACAGAATCACCGCGTGAACCAAGACGCAGCCTTGCAGGAGGCAAATAAGAAACAGCGAACGCTTGGGCGCAAAAGCAGCTAAGCAGCACAATTGCACAGATTGCCGCTATAAAATGCCTTTTGCTTACACGCATAACCTTCCCCCAAACCCGCTAACCTTAGATGGGCTAGAATATCGATTTGTTAAGTCTTGTCGAATAGTATTCTATCATTGCACATCTGCCTTTGCCACGGAAAATACATAAACAAACTGTTAATTTAGGCAGCAAAGCCTGCCTGTATTAAAGGCGGCTAAATAGCAGGCTATGTTGCAGCTATTTTGGGCGTATGGTATAATAGCCGCGGTTAATGAATGCACGCCCGCTTTTGGGGTTTTGGAGGCAAGGCAATGGCAAGGACTACTGTAATTGCATTTGAAGGAATAGATGGCAGCGGCAAAACTGTGCAGCTTTTCCACCTTGAACGCTCCCTTAAAAAACGCGGTATGCTTGTTGATACAATGTCCTTCCCCATGTACGGGAGCTTTTTTGGCAGAGAAGTGGGAAACTACCTTACAGGCGCGCATGGCGTAGCAGCAAATGATGTTGACGGAAAAAGCATGTCGCTCTGGTTCGCTTTAGACCGCTTTGAAGCGTTCGGGAGCTTTAGCGATGGTGATGCGGATGTGCTTTTAATAAACCGCTATGTGCTCTCAAACGCTGTTTATCAGAGTATAAGAGACTGTGATTTAGACAAACCTGACCTGCTCGACTTTGTGCTTGAGCTCGAACATAATCACTTTTGCATCCCAAGAGCGCACGCGCATGTTGTGCTTGATGTCAACATAGAAGAAGCAGGCGCGAATATCTTTCGTAAGGGTTACCGCGAGTATACCGGCAATGCAAAAGACCTCTACGAATCGCAGGCAAACCTGCAAAGGCGTGCGCGCGCGAAATATCTCGAATATTCAAAACTGCTTAATAACATTTTTGTAGTCCCCTGCATGGACGGGAGCAAAATGAAAAGCGAGACGGATATTGCCATTTTAGTTGAAGAGACTCTGTTTAGAAACGGAATCTTATAAAAAACACAGCGGAGGCATGTATGCTTGCAAAAATAGCAGCTTATACCCTTATCTATATGACAGCATTTGGGTTCTTGCTTACAGTCACTGACAGGATACTCGCTAAAACAACAAAGCACCGCATACATGAGAATATTCTCATTGCAGTTGCCTGCCTGTTTGGCGCTTTAGGAGTGACGCTCGGGTTTTTTCTTGCTAAGCGCGGCCTTTACAATCCTGAAGTACGCCTTGGCGTGCCTGCAATCGCGCTTGGTGAAACCGTGCTGCTATTTTGGGCAGTTCCCGGGTTTTTCACTGCGCTGCAGCTTATACTTGGCATAGGCGGTTAATGGAGTTTTGCTATGGGCATTTACGAAGTTCGCAAGTATTTCAACGAAAACTGCATCTTTGAAACGATTATAGAGTTCGATGTTTCAAGCGCGACTGTTGAGCTGGCTGCTAAGGCGCTTGGCGTTGCGCCAAAGCGCATCGCAAAGACGCTAACCTTTCAGCAGGGAGAATCCGCTATCCTGCTCGTTGCAGCAGGTGATGCGCGTGTCGACAACCGCAAGTTTCGAGAAACCTTCGGGCAAAAAGCAAAGATGCTGCCTCCTGAACGCGTAAACGAGCTTACAGGCCACCCGGTTGGCGGGGTTTGCCCGTTTGCGCTTGAACATCCGCTAAAAGTTTACCTTGACGCCTCGCTTAAACGATTTGATACAGTTTACCCTGCTGCAGGCAGCCCCGCTTCGTGCGTTGTTATAACTCCAGACCGTTTGCAGACGCTTACAGATGCAAAATGGGTCGATGTGTGCAATATTGCGCAATAGCCGATTTTTACAGCTAAATTGACCTAAATTCAAAACTAACGATTTTGTATGCGTTAGTTTTTTGAATCATACTTTTTTTTAGGTAATATAAAATTTATTTAGGATTTTTACCCAAGAAGCATTTACAAAGCCCTGCCCATAGCTTAAACTGTAATAAGATTTACAAATACCCTTCTACATAAATATTTTTTAGAAATGGAGAGCGACATGATTGATTTAACTGTGGACAGAGCGAAGCTTGAGCGTACACTTAAGCGTGCGCGCGAGAACAAAATTGTTATGCCTACTTTTGCGCAAATGCAAAACCCCGATCTCGTGCCTGAAAAAATAAAAGAAGGCCTGAAGACTACGGGTTTATGGGATATAAGCCCGCTAAACCTGTTTCGTATTACATGGCGGAACGAGCCCAAAATGCACGGCGGCGGGTTCGGCGGCGTCAACTATATAGAAATCCCTTCTGCGCTGACAGGAGTTAAAGCGCGTATAGTCGTTTTAGAGGGCAAATGGATGCCTACGGGCTGCCATAAGGTAGGCGCTTCGTATGGCTGCCTTGCACCAAGGCTCGTTACGGGTCAGTTCGACCCAACTTACCATAAGGCAGTTTGGCCTTCTACGGGCAACTATTGCAGAGGCGGCGCATATAACTCCAAGCTTCTCTCCTGCTCTTCTGTGGCAATTCTGCCTGCGGAAATGAGCCGCGAGCGCTTCGATTGGCTCCGTCAAATAGCAGGTGAAGTCATTGCAACTCCGGGCTGCGAAAGCAATGTAAAAGAAATCTTCGACAAAACCTGGGAACTGCGCAATACACGCGAAGATGTCGTAATCTTCAACCAGTTCGATGAAATGGGTAATTATTTATGGCATTATACAGTCACAGGCAAGGCAATTGAGGATGTGTTTAAAGAACTCAAGGGCGAGAACCTCAACTTGTTTGGCATGGCATATACCTCAGGCTCAGCAGGCACAATGGCAAGCGGAGACTATATAAAAGGACTCTATCCTAATGCAAAACTTGCCGTAGGCGAAGCGCTTCAGTGCCCGACCATACTAAACAACGGCTTTGGCGGCCACCGCATTGAAGGCATTGGCGATAAACATGTGCCCTGGGTACACAATATTAAAAATACTGATATGGTCATAGCAGTAGATGACGATGACAGCCAAAATCTGCTACGCCTGTTCAACGAGCCTGTAGGCCATGAATACCTCAAAAAAGAACTCTGCCTTGATGATAAATCCATTGAGGATTTATCACTGCTTGGAATTTCGGGAATTGCCAATGTGCTTTGCTGCATGAAGATGGCAAAATACTATGAGCTTACCGAGCAGGATGTGCTTTTCACGGTTGCTACAGATTCAGCAGAAATGTACGACTCGCGCGTTGAAGAGCTTAAAGAGCGCAACGGCGAATACACAACGCTTATGGCTTCTGCGGATTATTACGGCCATATGAGCAGCACCAGAACCGACAATATGGAAGAGCTTACCTACAACACGCGCAAGCGCATCCACAACTTAAAATACTATACCTGGGTTGAACAGCAGGCAAAGGATGTAAATGAGCTGAACGCCCAATGGTATGAGAGCGAAGCCTACTGGGGCGGCATTCAAAAGCAGGCAGCACAAATCGATGCTTTAATTGATGCCTTCAACGAAGAATCAGGCGTGCTAAACAGCCTGTAAGCTGTTAAGGCTGGGCAATTATTCGCGCTGTATATTGCACAATGTGAACAGTATTCAAAACAACATGGGGTTGTCCGGAATATTTTGCATTCCGGACAACCCCTTTTAATATTAGTTTAACCTCATCTGTTCTGCTCCCCGAGCACATCAAGCACATCTGAAGCAAGAAGCATTCTTTCCTGAAGAAGCTTATAGGCCTTTTGAGCAGAAGTGCCAAGCAAAAATGCGCCTGCACAGGCTGCCTTATACGGGTCCGCTCCTATAGCCAATAACGCAAGAATTATTCCAGTTAACATATCGCCGCTGCCCCCTTTTGCAAGGCCTGGGTTGCCGCTAGCATTGAGGCAGACTTTATCGCCAAATGCAATAACGCTTGTCGCGCCTTTTAAAAGCAGAGTGCAGCCCCAGCTTTTAGCAGCATTAGCAGCTGTTTCAAGAGGGTTATTTAAGATTTCGTCTGCAGGTTTGTTTATAAGCCTCGACATTTCCCCAATATGTGGGGTCAGCACAACCTTTTCATGTATATGCTCGAATAAGCTTGGGTTTTTTGCAAGCACATTAAGCGCATCAGCATCAAGCACAAGCGGTTTTTTAGATAAAAGCGCTGCTCTAAGGAGCATTGCAATACCTTCGCCACCGCCCATCCCCGGCCCTATTGCTGCTGCATCCATTTTTGGTATTAAAGCAAGCGCTATTTGCGCAGACTCTAAATCCCAGTCAAAGCCGCTGCCTGCTGGGTGACAAATCACGCTTGGAATCTCATAGAATGCAGCTCGTATTCCGCCCGGCACTGCAACATGGAGCAGCCCGCAGCCAGCTCGCAGGGCAGCCTTTGAGCTTAAAAGCGCTGCACCTATGTAGTTTTTACTGCCTGCGCATAATAAAGCTCTGCCATTATCACCTTTGTGTATATTCAGCCCAAGGGGCGGCAGCAGCGCCTGCGCGTCTGCTTCTTCCCATTCTTGTGCAGCTTGCAGCGAAATTGAGGGTATGCCGATTTTTGTTATGCTTACTCTGCCCGAATATTCGCGCCCCGGGAAAAGAAGGTGCCCGAGCTTTTTATGCATAAATGTTACTGTTAAAGAAGCGCGTACAGCTGCTCCAAGCACTTGCCCTGTCTCACCGTTTATACCTGAAGGAATGTCTACAGCTACAACAGGTTTTTTTGAGGCGTTTATTTTTTCGACAACAAGCCTGTACCTGCCGCTTATTTCACGTGAAAGCCCTGTGCCAAAAAGCGCATCTACAAGCACATCAGCTTTTGTAAAATCTATTGCATCAAGCGCTTCATCGTTTAGAATAATCTCTGCTTTTAGGCCTGATGCTATAGCAATTCTATACTGCAGCCCTGCCAAGCCGGTAAGCGAGGCCGGAGCGCAAAACAAATAAGCACAGCAGTCAATGCCCTTTGTTCCCAACTGCCGCAAAACTGCAAGCCCGTCCCCGCCGTTGTTGCCGCTGCCGCAAAATACAAACACACGCCCGCCCAGAGGCAAAAGCGCCTCAACCGCAGCAGTAACCCCCATTGCAGCCTGCTCCATAAGCACCTCTTCAGGGATGCCCTGCTCATTTATCATATGCGCATCGAGCTGCCTCATCTGAGCAGGCGTCAGCAGGCTAAGCATTTTACTTCTCCTATAATTATATTTGGGTGTTGATATACACGCGCGGAACGCGGTCGCTTATTGAAAGGAGGATTTCGTAGCTTATTGTGTCAGCCCAGGCTGCCATTTCATCTGCGCTTATGCCTGCGCCTTCCTGGCTGCCAAGAAGTACTACCTCATCGCCTATTTTTACGCCATCAATCTCAGTTATGTCCGCCATACACTGGTCCATGCAAATCATGCCTACAATTGGCGCGCGCTTGCCATGAATAAGCACCTCTGCCCTGTTGCTCATACAGCGCTTATACCCATCGCCATAGCCAACAGGCAGCGTTGCAATAGTACGCCTTTTTTGAGCCGTATATTTTCTGCCATAGCTTATCGTCTCGCCCGGTTCAACTTCTTTAATATGAAGCACAACGCTTTTCCAAGTAAGAACCGGCTTTAGCTGTAAGTGTTTGCCGCATTCAGGCCCTGGATGACAGCCATATATTGCAATACCTGCCCGCACCATATCGTATGAAAGCTCTTTTGGAAGGTCGAGCAGCGCCCCGCTGTTGCTCGCATGCAGCAGCAAACAATAGCCCATTTCCCGTGCAATATTTATATATTCAGAAAACCGTTCTGCCTGCTTTAACGTAAACTCTTTATCGCTTAGCTCACTTACTGCAAAATGAGTAAATAATCCTTCAACCTTAAGGTTTGGGCAGCCAGCCGCATGCTCTAAAAGCTCCCTGAAACTGCTTAAGGATTTAACGCCGAGGCGGTTCATCCCTGTATCGACCTTTATATGCACAGTACAGCTCTTTTTTTGTAGTAGAGCTGCATGCGAAAGCGCATCGAGCATTTCAACCGAAAATACTGTTGCTGCTAAATCATAAGAAACCGCCATTTCAGCGCCTTCGGGCAGCATACCGCCAAGTACAAGGATTGGAATATGAACGCCTGCATCCCTAAGCCGCTTGCCTTCTTCGGGTATAGAAACCCCGAGATAGTCCGCGCCTAACCTTTCGGTTTCTATTCCAATTTCAATAATTCCATGCCCGTACGCATTTGCCTTTACAACGGGCATTAGTTTTACATACCTGCCGATGTTTGCACGCAGCAGCTCATAATTATGTTTTAGCGCACTAAAATCGATGGTTGTATATGTAGGCCTGAGCATATGCTTTTAATAATCCTTTCTTACGGGCTTAAAGCTTGTGCACGACTTTTCCGTTAATTATGGTGCAAACGCAATGACTCCTAAAATCGAGCGGGTGTGCATCAAAGAGCGCAATATCCGCATCTTTGCCTGCTTCAAGGCTGCCAATGCGCTCATCAAGCCCTGTTATACGCGCAGCATTTATAGTAATCGATTCTAAGGCAGTCTGCTCGCTAAGCCCCTCACGCACGCAAAGCGCTGCGCAAACAGGCAAGTATTGGATTGGGATTACCGGATGGTCAGTCATCAGAGCAAATGGAATCCCAGCCTCGTGCATAAGCTTAGGAGCTTTAAAACTCAAATTCTTTAATTCGATTTTTGCCCGTTCTGAGAGAAGGGGTCCGAGGATAATGCCTGCCTTAAGCTTTGCAAGCCGCTCTTTAAGAACATCTAAAATCAAATGCCCTTCTGTGCAGTGTTCTATTGTAATACTAAGGTCAAATTCTTCGGCAAGCCTTAGGGCGCTTAGAATATCATCCGCTCTGTGGGCGTGAATCTTCAGCGTGAGCGTGCGCTCTAAAACAGGCAGCAGAGCCTCAAGGCCTATATCTTTATCAGGCAGTTTATCTGAATCTTTTATGCCAAGCTCCTTTTTGCGGGCATATTCCTGCGCTTCGACCATAGTTTTTCTAAACAGAGCAGCTATTGCCATGCGTGTATACGGCGCTGTTTTTTGTTCTGCATACTCCCGTTTTGGGTTTTCTCCAAGCGCTGCCTTCATAGCTGCAGGCGCTTTAAGAAGCATTTGCTCAATGCTTCTGCCGTTTGTTTTAAGCGCAGCAAACTGTCCGCCAATTACATTTGAGCTTCCGGGGCCTGTTACAACCGATGTTATGCCTGCGCTGCATGCCTGCCTAAAGCACGGGTCAAACGGATTAAGGCCATCTATTGCACGCATCTGCGGTGTTATTGGGTTAGAATTTTCATTGCCGTCAGCGCCCTCTTCGCCCATTCCATCTTCCCACATGCCTATATGGCAGTGTGCATCTACAAAGCCCGGAGTTGCGTACTTGCCCTCGCACATAAGCACCTCTGCGCCCGGGACTGAAAGCGCCTCGCCTAAAGCCGAAATCCGACCTTCTGTTATTAATATATCGCCCTTAAAGGCGGGTTGAGCCATACTCATGATGAGCACATTTTTAAGTAAGAGCATTCTTCTTCCTCCTTATGCTATTATTGCGAATAATAACTGATTTAGCAAGCAGTCTAATTAAAACAAAGCAAAGGCATTGCGCCCGTTCTTGCCGAGCATTGCAAAACCCTGCTTTTACAGGTTGACTACTTTTCAGATT
>JAKJBL010000003.1:20582-22108 GCA_022707005.1 Bacillota bacterium
ATGCTTATGGTACAATATTAGTCGAAAATATGGTATTCTTGGGAGGAAGTTCGTGCGGATAATCGCCGGAACCTGCCGAGGCAGAAAAATAGCATCGCCAACCGGCCTTAATACGCGCCCAACTCTAACTCGAATAAAGGCATCCCTCTTTAGCAAGCTGCAGTTTGCCCTGCCGGGCGCGCGCGTGCTTGATTTATATGCAGGGTCAGGCAGCCTGGGGCTTGAAGCGCTCTCACGCGGCGCATCCTATGCCGTATTTAACGACAAGAACCCCGGCTGCTGCGCAATAATAAAAAGCAATTTAGAAGCGCTTGGTTTTGTCCAAAGTGCGCTTGTGCTTCAAATGGATGCGTTGGCTGCACTTGCTCACCTAAAAGATGAAACTGCGTTCGACCTGGTTTTTTTAGACCCTCCGTATAAAAGCAGTGCTAAAGCAGCGCTCATAAAGCTTTTTGACCTTGGACTCGTAGCTAAAGGCGGACTTGCAGTTGTTGAACATGCATGGGCTGAACACCCGAAAGCTGAAAATTCACTTATGGTTCTTGAGGATGCACGAAAATATGGCGATAAGGGGCTAAGCTTTTTTACCCCCTATAAGCCCTAAGAAGGGATATGCAGCAAGTGAATATTGGCGTTTACCCGGGCAGCTTTGACCCGTTAACTTCGGGGCATATGGATGTTTTGCGCCGCGCAGCAGCACTTATGGATAAAGTAATAGTCGCTGTGCTCGTAAATTCCGCAAAACACCCCTATTTTTCAGTTAAGGAACGGCTTGACTTCATTGAGGCAGCAAGCCGCGCTGAAAAGCTAAACAATGTCGAGGCAGACTCCTTCCAAGGGTTGCTTGTTGATTATGCTCACAGCGTTGGCGCCAAGCATATAATTCGCGGACTTCGCGCAGTTATGGATTTTGAATACGAATTTCAAATAAGCTCAGTAAACAGACGGCTTGCACCGGATATAGATACCGTATACTTTATGGCTGAGCCCGAACATTCATATGTAAGTTCAAGCATTATTAGAGAAATTTGTGCTCTTGGCGCTCCAATAGACGGCATGGTGCCTGAAGTAATTAAATGTTCCATAACAGAAAGGCTGGCTAAGTAATGAGCAATACAGAAAACCGTCAATCCCTTCGCATATTTACGATAATCTCGCAGATTGAGCAGCTAATCGAAAGCGCACCGCGCCCTAAATTCGGCGGCGGCGGGCGCAGGCTAATAGATATGGATGAAATTTTCGATTTAATAGGGGACCTTAAGGTCACTATTCCTGAGGATATCCGCCGTGCCAACAGCGTGCTTATTGAAGCTGATACCCTTCTCGAGCATGCAAACAATGAGGCCTATGACCTTGTTGACAACGCGCAGCATAATGCTGATGAACTTCTTAGCCAGGCAGAGGCAGAGGCAGCACATTTGCGCTCATTAGCAGATCAGGAGTTCGAAGCGCGGGTGAGCGAAGACAAAGTGCTCCTTGAGGTTCAGCGGCGCGCTGAAATGCTTCAGGAATATGCAGAGCGCAAC
>JAKJBL010000003.1:22118-46130 GCA_022707005.1 Bacillota bacterium
AAATATAGTTTATGACGGCGCAAAACAGTATGCGGATGATATCCTTATAGATGTTCAGCAATACTTGCTTGAATACCACAGCATGGTTGAAAAAAACAGAGCTGAACTTGGCATTAGACATAGCCAGCCTATCCTAAAGCCTGCGCAGCAGCAGCAGCCTGAACCTGTGCTCCCAGAGTTTAAGCAGCCTGAAGTTTACGAAGAAGAACAGGCGCATTTAGAAGAGCAGCTTAATGATGAAGACCCTATGCCAAGACGCAAGCTCGGGTGGTTTAGAAAAAAGGCTGAGGACGATTATTTTGAAGACGAAGCTGATTTCGCGCAAGCAGACTCAAAACCCAGCCCGAAATTAAGAAGAGGCAAGCATAGCCAGAGCGAAGAACTCGACCTCGACCTTGAGGAATAATGCATAAACAATATTTAGATATTCTCTACGGGCTGTTCCAAGAGCAGCGCTGCAGCAAAGGCATCCGCATCAAACGGCTGCAAGTCTTCCAAACCTTCACCAACGCCTACAAAGCGTACCGGCAGCCCGAGCTCCTCTTTTACAGCTATGGCCATGCCGCCTTTAGCTGTTCCGTCAAGCTTCGTTAAAATTACATCAGTCAGGCCAACAGCATCGCTGAATGCTTTTGCCTGCATGATTGCGTTGCGCCCGGTTGTAGAGTCAAGCACGAGAACTGCCTTGCAAAGAGCATCAGGGATTTCGCGGTCAATTACGCGGCGGATTTTTTCAAGCTCATTCATCAGGTTCTTTTTATTGTGGAGCCGCCCAGCAGTATCGCATATAAGCACATCCAACCGCTTTGCCTTAAATGACGCTATTGCATCAAACACAACTGCCGCAGGATCTGAACCTTCCTCATGGCGCACCATAGGCACCCCTGCCCTTTCTGCCCAAATACCAAGCTGTTCTGCTGCTGCTGCGCGAAAGGTATCCGCTGCCGCAAGCATCGGGGCGCGACCGCTGGTTTTATAATAATATGCAAGCTTTCCTATAGAGGTTGTTTTCCCTACTCCGTTTACACCGACAATAAGCAGCACTGCCCTGGCGCCCTCAGGTAAAAAAAAGCCTTCAACCTGCATGCGCTCTGCAATAAGCTTCCTTAGCTCATCTCGCGCTTCAAAAGCAAGAGTCAGTCCCTCTTTGCGCACACGCTCGCGCAGCTCTATGATAAGGCTTTCTGCAAGGGCAGCCCCTACATCAGCTATAATTAAAGCCTCTTCAAGTTCGTCGTAGAAGTCTTTATCAAGGCTTTCGCGGCCAAATGCCAGCGAAAGCAGGCTTTTGCGGGTTTTACTCAGCCCCTGCTGCAGCTTTTGGAAAAATCCTAAACTTTGCTTCTCATCCATCTTCAAATAATATGCAAGCAGACTTCTTTAGGCTGACTGGAAGCGGGCGGAAATTATTTTTGATACACCCTTTTCCTCCATTGCAACCCCATAAAGCGCATTGCAAACCTCCATACTGCCCTTTCTATGCGTTATTAATATAAATTGCGTCTCCTCAGCATACTCTTTTAAAAAGCTGGCAAACTGCGTAACATTGACTTCATCAAGTGAAGATTCTATTTCATCAAGTATACAAAATACAATAGGTTTAAGCCTTAACATAGCAAACAAAAGCGCAATTGCAGTAAGCGCTCTTTCTCCGCCTGAAAGGAGCGTCAATAGCTGGAGCTTCTTCCCTGGAGGCTGCGCAATTATGTCAATTTCGCAATTGAGGACATCTTTTGGGTCACTAAGCCTTAATTCCGCGAACCCGCCCCCAAAGAGCTGCTCAAAAACTGCTGAGAAATGCTTTTGTATAAGCTGGAACTGCTTGAGAAACTGTTTTTGCATAGTCAAAGTTAAGCCCGCAATAACTTTATTTAAATCAGTTTCAGCATGTCTAAGGTCTTCGCATTGGGTTTTAAGGCTCTCATAACGCTCATTAAGCGCTTTATAGTCTTCAATTGCATTTGCGTTTATATTGCCAAGCATGCGGATTTCATTCTTAAGCTCGTCAATACGCAAATGCGTAGCAGCTACGCCATTTAGCTGCGTTTTAAGCAAGAGCGCCTGCTCATACGTCAGAGAGTAGTCTTCTTTCATCCGTTCAACCATTGCGTTAAACTCAAGCTCTGCGCGGCTTTCTGCAAGCGCCTGTTTATGCTTCTTTTCTTCGAGTTCACGCAGGTTGGAATTGAGTTCGTCTTTTCTAATACGCAAGTCCGAAAGTGCCTGCTGCCGCGCCTGCCGCTCTTGCTCTAACAAATGATGTTCGTCTTTTACGGCATCTGCATGCGCTTGCTCTAAAGAAACGCTTTTCGCATACGCATCTAGCTGCACCTTAAGACCTGCATCCTGTTCTTTTATAGCTTCAAGCAATACCGTATTCTTTGAATATGCAGCCTCAGCCTGTTCATGCTCTTTTATTAAGCGCTGCTTTTCAAGCTGAACTGCATCTTCTTCTTTTTGAATAGCCATGCGCTGGATTTTCCGCTCAACAAGGCTTTTTGAAACAGATTCATGTTTAGTGCGCAGCTCTGAGAGGAGTTTTTGAGTCTTTTCAACATCTTCCTGCGTTGAGGTGCTGCCAAGAGCCAAACCTGCATGCACTTTTTCGATTTCGCTGCTCTGCTTTATAATATCCACTAAGCTGTCATTGAGCTGCGCGTATTCAAGTTCGCCGCGTTCTTTAGCTAACCCAAACTGATTAAGATCGCGCTCAATCAGCTCAAGCTTCTCCTTTTGGCGGGCTGTCTCAACCTGTTGAAGATGAAGCTTGCTGCCTGCATCTTCAAGCGCTTTAGCACATTCGGATACTTTGTTTTGAACATCTACAAACAGGGCAACTCCTTTGCGCGTTCTTTGCTCTGCCTCACGAATATCTTGTTCAAGCTGCTTGCATTCCCTCTCCCTGCCTAACAGGCTGAACTCGCGCTTTTGTATGCTGCCGCCAGTCATTGACCCGCCTGGGTGTATTATATCGCCCTTGAGCGTAGCTATGCGAAATGCAGCGCCTGCCTTCTTGTTTAAGGCAATCCCTGCTTCAAGCGTTTTTACAAGGACAGTGCGCCCAAGGAGATTTTCAACAACTGCGCGGTATTTTTCATTATATGAAATTAGCTCTGAAGCAACGCCTAAACAGTCGGGTGATTCAAGCTGCGCCTTTTCCCTTTGGCTAAGCAAACGGGGCTGCAAAGCTGAAACAGGCAGCAATGTCGCGCGGCCATACAAACGCGCCCTTAAATGCTCAATAACCCGCTTTGCATGCTCGGGCGTTGGCGACACTATATACTGAAGCGCAGGCCCAAGCGCCATTTCAAGCGCAGTTTCGTATTCCTCAGGCACATTAAGCAAATCCGCAACAACCCCAAGCACGCATTCGGAAAGCCTGTTATCCGTTTCACTGTCTTTTAATACATTGCGAACGCTGCTGTAATATCCCTCATAAGCGCGCGCCATTTCATTGAGTACAGCAGCACGTGAGCGCATTGCGTTTTCCGCCTGTTCAAGTTCGCGCACTTTCTTGCTTTGTGCATTGCTTTGTTCCTGTATAGCTGCAAGCGCAGCCTGCAAATTTGCCTGTTCTGCAAAAAGCGCGCTGCAAACAAGCTCCTGCTTTTGCAAAGCTGAAACTGCCTCTTCTTTTTCAGCCTGAAGGTTAATGCTTTCTGCCTTAAGCTTATCCTGCTGCGCTTTTATTATTTGCATGCGCTCTAATAAAGCCTGGGACATTGCCTCCAGCCTTGAAAGCTGGCTCTTTGTATCCGACAGCCTGTTTAAAGCTTCGATTATGCTGTTTTTCTGTTCATCTAAATTATGCTCTTGCGTATTAATTTGCTGCTGCATAAGGTCGAGCTCTGCTTGGGTCTTTAATATCTGCCTGTCAAGCTCATTAAGCATATCCTTGCCCGAAACTCCGCTTTGCTCAAGCTTTTCAAGCTCCCCTAAAAGCGCTTCAGCGCGTTTTCTGTCAGCTTCAAGCGCCCCAAGCAACCGTTCCTTTTCTTTAAACAAATTATCTTTACGCTCGCGCAGTACATTCGCTTCGCCTGAATGCGCCTCCACTCCAGACATTAATGATAAAAGCTGGCTTTGCAGATTTGCCGCAGTTTCCTCAATCGCGCGCAAATCCGCTTCCTGGGCTAAAAACTCCTTTGAGAGAGCAACCTCGTTTAAAAGCATTGCCTCGCCTTCTTCATTAAGCTGGCAAAGCGCAGTTGCAAACGCAGAAAGCTTCTCCTTGCCGCGCTCATATTGATATAAGAACACGTTTATTTCAAGCTGCCGAAGCTCCTCCATGAGGCTTAAGTATTTGCGCGCCTTTTCAGCCTGTTCCTGCAGCGGTTCCTGCTGGCTTGCAAGCTCTGTGAGAATATCTTCAATCCGTTCGATGTTTTTCCCCGTATTCTCAAGCTTTCGAACTGCCTCCTCCTTGCGGATTCGGTATTTCATTACGCCTGCCGCCTCTTCAAGCGCTGCCCTTCGGTCGCCGGATTTGTTTGAAAGAATTTCTTCGACCTTGCCCTGACCTATGACCGAATAGCCCGCTTTGCCAATGCCTGTATCCCGAAACAGCTCTTGAATATCCTTAAGGCGGCAGGTATTGCGATTTATTGCATATTCGCTTTCGCCCGAACGATATACACGGCGCGTAATTGTTACCTCCGCAAATTCAAGCGGCAAAACGCCGTCAGAATTATCAAACGTAAGGGCAGCTTCACAATACGCCTGGGGTTTTCGCTCCTGGGTGCCGTTGAAGATAACATCTTCCATTTTGCTTCCGCGGAGCGCTTTTGCGCTTTGTTCACCAAGAACCCAGCGCACAGCATCAGCAATATTGCTCTTGCCTGAGCCATTCGGCCCGATTACAGCAGTTATGCCTTCATCAAAGAGCAGCTCCGTTTTGCGCGCAAATGATTTAAACCCATGCAGTTCAAGCTTAGTTAAGCGCAACCTACGCTTCACATCCTTTGTGTAAATTCGTGCTGTGCGGCAAACTCATTTTGCTTTTTTCCCTCTAAGGGCTTTTAACGCTGCTCTTGCTGCGTGCTGCCCAGCTTCCTGCTTCGAGTTGCCGCTGCCCTCCCCTGCTAAAGTTTCGTTCAATGAAACCTCAATAATAAACTGCTTTTTATGGTCAGGTCCTGTCTCGGATACAACGTTATATCTTATACTGCCCAGGCGCTTTTTTTGGACATATTCCTGCAAAGCAGTTTTATAATCCCTGCTTGAGCCCTTTTCTGTTGCGTTTTCAAGCGCTTCGTGCGCAAACTTCAAAATGAACTCGCTGCTAGACTCTAACCCGCCGTCAAGATAAATTGCGCCTATAAGTGCTTCTAAAGCATCCGACAGTATGGAAGGTTTTGTTCTGCCGCCTGTATTCTCTTCCCCGAGCCCAAGAAGCAGGAACTCCTGCAAGCCAAAATGCTTTCTCCCTGCCTGGTCAAGCGCTGCTTCGCACACTATCATTGCGCGCACACGCGTCATTGAGCCTTCATTCCAGGAAGGATGCATTAAATAGAGTTGCTCACTTATGCAAAGTTCGAGCACTGCATCGCCAAGATATTCGAGTCTTTCGTTATGGACGCTGCCCTTTCCGTCACCTTTTACGAATGAGGTGTGGGTAAGCGCTGCATCAAGAAGTGAAATATCCCTAAAGCTGTAGCCAATGCGGGTTTGGAGTTCTTCCAGCTGTACTTTGCGTTGCTGCATCATAGAAATGCCTCTTTCAAACGAATGCCCGCACCAAAGCTTGATGCGGGCATAAAGGTTCCATAACAGCTTAGTTGCCTTCGAGATACTCTACAATATCGCCCACAGTGCGTACTTTTGGCAGTTCTTCGTCAGGTATTTCAATGTCGAATTCCTGCTCAAGATCCATAATCAGCTCAACAACATCTAAACTGTCTGCTTTTAAATCTTCCACAAGTTTGGATTCCATTGTGATTATATCTGCATCCAAATCAAGCTGTTTAGCAATAATATCCCTGACCTTTTCAAATTTCATCGCATATACTCCTCTCAGCGGCATGAAAGTAAGAACAAATGTAGTATTTCACGTTCAAGTTTAGAGTATTGCCAGCAATATGTCAATGCTTATTCGGCACCCCTAAAATCACTCCTGTAAAGCTCCAATAGCTTGTGCAATCGCGTTTGTCACCCCGCCTTCTATATAAGCGCCTGCCTGGCGAAGGGCTGCGGAAAACGCCTTTGCATTTGAACTGCCATGCGCTTTTATTATGCCGCCATTTATACCGAGAAGCGGAGCGCCGCCATATTCTGTATAATCCATTTTGCGCTTTAGCCGCCTAAAGGCAGGCTTTGCAAGCATGGCGCCAAGCTTTGAGCGCATATCTGCCATGAGCTCCTCTTTTAGCATATCCATCATAAAGCCAGCAACGCCTTCAGTGTTTTTCAAAACAATATTTCCAGAAAAACCATCGCATACAACAACATCAAAATCGCCTGAAAGCACATCGCGCCCCTCACAATTACCCAAAAAGTTGATTGGCGTCTGCTCTTTTAGGAGCGAAAACGCAGCTTTTGTAAGCTCGTTGCCCTTTTCTTCTTCTGCCCCGTTATTCAAAAGACCTACACGCGGCTTTGCAACACCAAAAATATGCTGCATATAAGCAGACCCCATGAGAGCAAACTGCTGAAGGTACTGAGGTTTGCTATCAACATTCGCTCCGCAGTCAATAAGCGCAACGCAGCCGCCCTTGGAAGGGAGGATTGGTGAGAGCGCAGGCCGCTTTACACCTTTTAATCTGCGCACAAGCAAAGTTGCGCCAGCCAAAAGCGCGCCTGTGCTGCCCGCTGAAACCATGCAGCCTGCCTCTTCATCAGCAACGCATAGGAGCGCCTTTACAAGAGAGGATTCACGCTTATGTTTTATTGCAGCAGTAGGCTGTTCGTTTGCTGTAATAACTTCAGGTGCATGAAGGACACAGAGGCGTTTAGCATCATGCGGATGTTCTAAAAGATAGCGTTCAATTAGCGAAGATTCTCCAACAAGAATAAGCTCCATTTGAGCATTTTGCTCCTGGGAAAGCAAGCAACCTTCAAGCACAGCCAAAGGCGCATTATCGCCGCCAAAAACATCAACTGCAATTTTCATGGCAAACCTCCTTAAATGCTCCTGAAACTAAAGAATAAACAAAAAGGCAGGAACTTGGCTGTTTCCGCCTTTAGGTAAGCATAGTAATAAAAACAGGCGCCCTATCCGGCTTAAACACCTAAGCCTCGCTCTTTTTCTTGTCGTCCTGAATGACTATTGCCTGTCTGCCGTCGTAATAACCGCAGTTTTTGCACACCCTGTGAGAGAGCTTAATCTTATGACATTGCGGGCATTGTGAGATTTCAGGCGTTGAAAAGTTGCAGTTGCCTGCTCTGCGAGAATCCCGCTTCGCTTTTGAAGTCTTTCTTTTTGGGACAGCCATGTCTACACCTCCTTAAGTTTTCAAGCAGCTTTTAAAAAGCCGCCTAATCTTCACCCTGATTACAGGTACATGTATTTAGATTTAAGTTACACCCGCAAACAGGGCATAACCCTTTGCAGGTTTCATTGCAAACACTTTTAATCGGCAGGTTAAGAAAAATATTATCCATTACAGCTGTAATGAGTTCAAGTTTCTCGCCCTCAAAAACATAGCTCCCGTCATCTGCTGACGCGCTTTTTACAAAGCGTTCTGAAAACGGGATATCGAATTCTTCCGCAAACAGTTCGTCGCAGCGTGCACATCTCGACGAGAGCATCATGTTCAAGCGCCCGCTCAAAGTTAATGCTCCGCCATCGTATGAATACGTAAGCTCAAGCCGTACAGGCGTCAGGAATTCTATTTGCCTGCCTCCGTAGCATTGCGGCTTTACAGCTTCTTCAAGTATTGCTAAAAAGGCTTTTCCGGGCTGCTTCAGCGCGTCGCCTACGTTAAGCTCCAAGTTCATTCCTCCCAAATCAGCCAAAGCTTATTTTATCCATTGCTTGCCGGTTTGTCAACTTTCTTGTTGAATACATTTTTCCTTGCATAGTGTGTAAGCGCAATTACAGCAAGCACCATAGCAATAGAGAGTAGTACAATGTTCCAATACGCAATCCAAGGCCAAAAATGCTTGCACATAGTTGCTATAACTCCGGCATTAAAAAAGCCTGTTGCGGATTTGCCGAACCAATCCGCATACACGACAACTTCACGCTTCCAAAGCAGGATTCCCCCAATTATCATAAGCAGTTCCTTGCCTACAACAACTATAACCAGCCAAAGCGGAATCCATCCCTTGAGCAAAAAACAGATAAGCGCTGCAATAAGCATAAGCTTATCAGCAAGCGGGTCTAGCACCTTGCCTAAATCCGAAGTCCAGTTATTGCGCCTTGCAAGATACCCATCAAGCGTATCTGTTATAATCGCAAGCAAGTATACTCCCAAGGCAGCAAAATAGTTGCCCTTGACAAAGAAAAGCACAAATACGCCAACCATCGCAATGCGTATAGAAGAAAGTATATTAGGGATATGCCTCATCTTTAGAACCATCCGTTTCTCGGCACTTATACCACGAAACAATTATAACCTAAATATATGCGGCAGGCTATCTTTTAAACTGATACCCGCATTAAAGCTAAAAGATATAGCGCAAAAATCGCGACTGGCGCGATTTTTGCATATCCTACCATGTATAAGGTTAAGGCTTAAACAGTCAAGTCTTCTACATAGAGCATTGTCACGCCGTCAGGAGCTTTTGCTTGCGCTGGCTGTGCCGGCTGCGGCTGCGCAACAGGTGCTGCAGGCTTTGGATTTTTTGCCTCCTTGCGCGCTTCAAAGAACTTGAGTGCAACCTGCGGGAAGAGCGCATAGCTTAAAACGTCTTCTTCCTGCTCGATATAGTCCTTGATTTCTTCGCGGTATTTATCAAGCTCCGGCTTTAATAAGTCTGCAGGTCTTCCTGTAATTACTTCCTCATCGCCTATAGCCATTTTGCGGACTTCCTCATTGACTTCGCCCGGGAGGCGCCCATATTCACCGCGAAGCAGCGCTTTTGACTCTTTTGTAAATGTTTTATATGCCCCGCCGCCAAGCACATTAAATACAGCCTGGGAGCCGACAATCTGGCTTGTAGGCGTTACAAGCGGAGGGTAGCCGAAATCTTTGCGCACACGCGGGATTTCTTCAAGCACATCGTAGTATTTATCCTCTGAGTTCGCCTGCTTAAGCTGCGAAATCAGGTTTGATAGCATACCTCCGGGAACCTGGTAGAGCAGCGTATTAACGTCAACGCTGAGCACCTTCGGGTCAAGGCTGCCCTCTTTTGCAAGCCGTTCAGCTACGCCGCGGAAGTACTTCGCTGCCTCAACAAGCTTAAGTAGGTCAAGACCTGTGTCGTATTCCGTATCTTTTAGCGTTGCGACAAGCGGCTCTGTTGCTGGCTGCGCTGTGCCGTTGCCCATTGGGGAGAGCGCGCAGTCTACGATATCAACGCCTGCCTGGACTGCCATAAGATATGTCATATCCCCTGTGCCTGTGCTGTTATGCGTGTGCAGGTGAATTGGCACGCTGATTTCCTTCTTTAGGCGCTTTACGAGTGAATATGCAGCATAAGGCAGAAGAAGGTTTGCCATATCTTTTATGCAGATTGTATCAGCGCCCATCTGCACAAGTTCTTTTGCCATTTTTACAAAATAATCTTCGTTATGTACAGGGCTAATTGTATAGCTTATTGCAGGTTCACAATGTCCTCCGTATTTTTTTGTAAACTTTATGGCAGCTTCGAGGTTGCGGATGTCGTTTAGCGCGTCAAAGATTCTAACAACCTCAATGCCGTTTTCTATTGCTTTGCGGCAGAACTGCTCTACAACATCATCAGCATAATGCTTGTAACCCAAGATATTCTGTCCGCGAAAAAGCATTTGCAGTTTCGTGTTGGGGAGCGCCTTCTTTAGCTGCCTGAGCCTGTCCCACGGGTCTTCGTTTAAGAAGCGAAGGCAGCTGTCAAAAGTTGCGCCGCCCCAGCATTCAAGCGACCAATAGCCAATGCTGTCTAAAATTTCGCACGCAGGGAGCATATCCTCTGTGCGCATACGCGTAGCAGCCTGCGATTGGTGCGCATCGCGCAAAATTGTATCTGTAATAAAAAGCTTCTTTGCCAATCTATACTTCCTCCTTATTTAAACAGCGACAGGAAAACGCCTGCTGCAATTGCAGAGCCAATAACGCCTGCCACATTCGGACCCATTGCATGCATCAGGATGAAGTTGCCCGGCTTATCCTTTTGGGCTACAACCTGCGAAACGCGCGCTGCCATAGGAACAGCGGATACGCCCGCTGAGCCGATAAGCGGGTTGATAGGCTTTTTTGAAACAAGGTTCATCAGCTTGCCAAGGAGCACTCCTCCTGCTGTTCCGCCGGAAAACGCAATAACTCCAAGCGCAAGTATCATTAATGTGCGCGGGCTTAAGAACGAGGCTGCAGTAGCAGTAGCGCCGACAGAAATCCCAAGGAAGATTGTTACAATGTTAATAAGCTCGTTCTGTGCAGTTTTTGAAAGCCGCTCAGTAACCCCGCATTCGCGAAAGAGGTTGCCAAGCATTAAGAAGCCGACAAGAGGTGTTGCAGACGGCACAAGCATTGAAACAAAGATTGTTACAACTATTGGGAAGAGCACCTTTTCTGCTTTGGATACCGGCCTTAGCTGCTCCATAGAAATCCTGCGCTCTGCTTTTGTTGTAAGCGCCTTCATAATAGGCGGCTGAATAACAGGCACAAGCGCCATATACGAATATGCGGCAACTGCGACAGGCCCAAGCAAATCAGGCGCAAGCTGGGTTGTGACATATATTGCGGTAGGTCCGTCCGCACCTCCGATTATGCCTATTGAGGATGCCTCACGAAAGCCGAACGCTAGTTCGGGGAAGAGCTCCGTAAGCAAGAGCGCGCCAATAAAAGTAATGAATATCCCAAGCTGCGCTGCTGCGCCCATTAAAAGGCTTTTAGGGTCAGCAATCAGCGGCCCGAAGTCAGTCATCGCCCCAACACCCATAAAGATAATAGACGGGTAGATGCCGAGCTTTACGCCAAGATAAAGATAGTCGATTAAACCTGCTGTTTTATCAAAAACTTCCCAATGGACACGCCCGCCCGAAAAGAGCTCCGCATGATACATCCCCGCTCCCGGGAGGTTAGTTAAGAGCATGCCGAAGGCAATTGGAAGCAGCAGCAAAGGCTCAAACTGCCTGACAATTGCCAAATAGAGGAGCACACATGCAATGCCTATCATAATCAGCACACGCCAATCTGCGCTGATTAGGGCAAAGCCTGTTGTGCCCAAAAAATCAATAAATGCTTTCATCGCATGTACTCCTTAAATTAAACTTACACATTCTAACCAAGAACACAAAGCACATCCCCGGTATTTACTGATGCTCCCACAGAAACATTCACTGAAGATACAGTGCCGGATCCTGGAGCCATGATTTCGTTTTCCATTTTCATTGCTTCGAGTATCATGAGCACATCACCTTCATTAACTGAATCTCCGACTTTAACATTAACAGCAAGAATATTGCCTGGCATTGGAGAATTAACGCTTTGCTGGCCCGCACTTACAACTGGTGCTGCAACAGGCGCTGCAACAGGCGTAGGAACAGGATTTTGCACAGGTGCTGGCGCAGCTACTGGAGCAGGTGCAACAGGGGCTGCTGGCATTGCTGCAGGAACAGCGGCAGCACCGCTGAGTTCTTCTACTAAAATTTCATAGGACGTGCCATTGACATTTACAAGGAATTTACGCATTTGAGTTCCTCCTGATAATCTTTAGTTAACGGCAAAATGCCGCTTAGTTTAAAAGGCGTTACACCTGACGGATAGAATGTATAACAAAGCTTGAAGCGTCGCCGCCAACCTTTGTTGCTACAGCAGCAGAGACAGCAGCAACAAACTCGTGCTTGTCCGGCGCTTGGCTTACAGGCTGAATAGAATGAATCCTCAACCCTGCAGGTTCGCTGCCCATATAGGATGCAATTGAAGCTGCAACTGCTGCAGTAAACTGCTGCCTGTTTGGCGCAGCAGCATTAACTGCAGGCGCTTTTGCAGGAGCAGGCGCTGCTTTTGGTTCCTGCTTCGCCTTTTTGGTTTTGTCACCCGAGAGTGAACAGGCAGCACTCATGAGCTTGCTTATATAAACAAGCGATATGAGCCCGAGGAATACAATCCCCATACCTAAGGCCATGACACCCCACCCTGTGATTTGCATAGATTTCACCTCCTGTTAAAAGTGTTAATTATAGCTTAGACTATCCCTTAAACATAATTTATAGTTGATCGGTTTTTAAAAACCGACAAAACGCCACATACTCCCTCATTATAATACAGAGCCATTCTAACACTAAAAACTATAAGAGTTCAAGCTTGTTTTGAAATTTTCTTTTTTATCACAAGCTCAACTGTCACATTATGCCTAAAGAGTGTGATAATTGTTAAGCTATAATTATTCCTTATCGTTAGACAGACTATCAAGCCAAGCCAACTCTTCGCTTGCGGCATACCTCCACTCTCCGGCTGCAAGCCCCTTAAGGCTTAGTCTGCCGATTTTTTCCCTGCTTAGGTATAATGTTTTATGCCCTAAAGCTTCGAGCATCCGCCTTACCTGGCGGTTTCGCCCTTCAAAAATAGTTATGGAAAAGCTTGTTCCAAAAGGCTCGGCTTTGCGCACATTCTCAACACGCGCAGGCAAAGTCTTGCCGTCAGAGAGTTCAAGTCCCCTCCTTAGGCTTGCTGCCTGGCTTGATGTGAGCACACCATCGCAAATTACATTATAAGTTTTTGGAATACCGTAGCGCGGATGGGTGAGCTTTAGCGTAAGCGCCCCATCATTAGTAACTATGAGCAGACCTTGAGAGTTAAAATCAAGCCTGCCCGCGCTGTACAGTCTATAAGGAATGTCAGAAAAGTACTCTCTTATTGTTTTCCTGCCCTGAGGGTCGCTGTTTGTGCATATTACGCCGCTGGGTTTATTAAAAAGAATAACTACCCGTTCAAAGGTTCGCTTTACAGGCAGATTGTTGAGCGTAACGCTGTCCTTTTCCGGATTTACGCAAGCGCCAAGCGCAGCGGGTTCACCGTTAATGCAAACCCGCCCTTGGCGTATATGCTCTTCACATTGCCTTCGGGAGGCTATCCCTGCTTGTGAAAGATATTTTTGCAGCCGCATTTGTTACCATCCGAGGAATCTATCTAAGCCAGCCGCGCACAAGCTCCTCTAAATAATATGGGTATTCCTTGCGCATTACGGTTTCAGCCGCGCTTAGCGAAACACATGCAAGCAGCCTTCCATCACACCATGCCTCGATTTTGCCAACCTGCTGACCTTTTTTTACAGGAGCAGGCAGCGTTTTTGGGCAGGCGACCTTAAGTGTAACTGCATCCGCTGCTTCTTCGTTCCTAAGCGGTATAAGTATATCCTCTTCCGGGAGGATTTCCAAGGTGGATTCAACACCTTTATCAATTTTTACAGTACAAAGCGCTTCGCTTGAGCTTACAAACTTCCGCCATGTATATGCCTTAAACCCATAATCAAGCAAATCTTTAGAGGCGTTCCACATATCCGGGGCATTTAGCACAGCGCCTACAATTGTTTTTCCATCGCGTTCAGCAGAAAACACAAGGCAGCGCCCGGAAGCTTTTGTGAACCCTGTTTTTATTCCGTTGCCGCCTTCATACTGCCATAGCAGTTTGTTTTTGTTCTTAAAGGTTCTCACAACATCGCCAGATGTCGTCTGCCTATATTTTGTATTTACGATTGTGCGGAATAGCGGGTGCTTCATAGCTGCGCTTGCAATAAGCGCCATATCATAGGCAGATGAATAGTGCTCTGCATCATGCAGCCCGTTCGGTGTTACAAAATGGGTGTTTGTGCAGCCAAGCGCCGTAGCGCGCGCATTCATCTGCTCTGCAAACCCTTCAATTGAGCCACCTAAATGCACTGCGATTGCAATTGCTGCATCATTGCCCGATGCAAGCATAAGCCCGTAAAGCAGGTCTTCCATAGTCATCTTTTCGCCAAGGTTCAAATAAATGCTTGAGCCTTCCTTGCCGTAAGCCTCTTTTGGAACTGTAACAAGCTCGTTAAGCTTTGAAATTTCAAGCGCAAGCAAAGCAGTCATTATTTTTGTCGTGCTCGCCATAGGCAAACGCGCATGCGCGTTTTGGGCTGCAAGCACGCGCGTAGTCTGCGCATCCATTAAAACTGCAGCACACGCTGTGCATAATGCCTGAGGCGCAGCAAATGAAACTGCTGCGCTCCCAAAAGCAAATATTATTGCAAGCAATGCACAAAGCCATTTTGCCTTCATTAGTTCACCTGTTTTTGCAGCTTAACTATTCTGCAGAGTTGGCTGTCGGTGCATTGGCTTGTTCTTCGGGCTTGGACCCCCGCTTGTAGCTGCAGGCCTCTTTAATTATTCTGTCAAGTTCCCTAAGCGATTCGGGAACCATTTGAATAATACGGTCGAGCGTACAGCTGTAGTTTGCAGGCAAAACATGAACAACGCCTGCGTTAATCGCAAGGAAAGCCATTGGCGTAAGGTTCATGCCTGCGACAGATGTGCCTGCAAAAGGATGGGAGCTTTCTCTTGCAACAGCCTCTGCTCCCTGTACCGCGCTGCCCTTGAGCCCGTATTCCCCTCCGCCGGAAAGAAACCCGAGACATAAGCGCGATACAGGTACTATAACTGTATCGCTCCCTGTCATAATGGGGTCGCCGATAATGGTATTTACATCAACCATTTCTTTAAGCTGTTCCATGGTTGTCTTCATGATGTTTTCGATAGGATGTGCCATGCCGCCTTTTGTCCCTTTCTGTTTTTCAAATGCCATATAAGTATGGCGCTAATAATATGTATCGGCGGGCAATCCGCTATGCCTTCCAAATTTAGCCTAAATATATCTTTTGTAAAATTCGGTAAAACTTTTACTGAAAGCGCTTTGTAAAATTCGGTCGCACAATAGGCAAGCAGCGCGCACTCGAGCGCGACTGAAAACGCGCCTGCAAGCATAACTGCCAAAAACGCATCATCTTTAACCCCTATTTCCCCGCTTATATGAAGGCGTTTTAGCAAAACATGCTCGTAAATGTTTTTAAGAGGCAGCTTCATTCGCCCTTCCCTCGGGCTATGAAGGCCCGGTCTCCAAACTACCCTGGGCTTCTCATCGCCTTTATTTATAAACACGAACAAAGAGGGCTTTTTTAACAGGTTTGCTTCAAGCATATAAGCCAAATGAAAAAGCCCGCCATAGAAGCGGATTTTAATTTGCGCTTTAGCGCCTTCTGGCATATTCAAGCGCAGGTTAACGCTTAGCCGTACAGGCCAAATGAGCGCAGCAGCTAATAGTGCAGCAAAGGCAAGTATAAAAATAAGGAGCCTGCTCAACCCGACACCCCCTAAAAAACAAAACAGGGCATTTATAGCATGCCCAGTTGTAGCGCCTATTTCTAAAAAATTGTTAAACAAATTTAATACCCGAGCGCAAAAGCCTTTTTTAAAACCTCCCGTGCAACAGGCGCTGCATGTTTGCCGCCGCTTCCGCCTTCTTCGAGCACTACGCACACTGCAAGCGGGTGTTCCTCATCCTCAACAAAGCCCGCAAACCAGGCGTTAGGCTCCTTTTCGCCTGAAGAAGTTTCTGCAGTTCCAGTTTTACCGCCTACTGCAAACCCATTTATGCGCGCACTCCTGCCGGTTCCGCTTTTAACAGCCTCAACCATAAAAGCCTTAAGTGTAGATGCCTCGGTTTCCGACATGCTTTTTTTATACTCTTCCGGCTGAAGCAGGTATATGTTTGAGCCCATTGTGTTTTTTACACCCAGAAGAAGTTTGGGCTCCATCATTACCCCGCCGTTTGCCACAGCCCCTGCAATCATACACATATTAAGCGGCGTAACGAGACTCGTATGCTGCCCTATGCCAAGCCAGGCTAAATCGCTGGCTTTTTTCGCATGCCCCATGCTGCTTGAGGCAGCTACAAGGTCATCAAAAAGGAAGTCGTCATTCAGTCCGAGCTCTTGCGCTGTGCGCTTTAACCGTTTTTCACCCACTTCGAGCGCAAGCTGGGCAAAGACATGGTTGCAGGATTTTGAAAACGCTTCTTTGAGATTCAGCCTGCCGTGGTATTCGCCGTTATAATCCCGAATAACCCGATACTCCCCGCTCATACCCGGTTCGCTGTCTTTTTTTGCCTCAGCGTCCTCTTGCGGCGTAAGCAGAACGTTTTCAAGATACGCCCCCGTTTTTCCATCAAATGCAAGAGGGCCGCTGCAGGTAAACTCCCTTTCTGTAATACCGGGCAAATATCGTATTGCAGCAAGCGCTGTTACAAGCTTAAAGACAGAGCCCGGAGTATACCGGCCTCCTGTCGCCCTGTTTACCATCGCGCTTTTATCAAGCTCCCGCTTGCCGCTTAAATAGTCAGCTACATATTTAGGGTCAAAAACCGGCTTGCTTACACATGCAAGAATTTCGCCTGTTTTATAATTTATAACAATAACAGCACCCCTGTGTTCGCCCATGTTTTCATACGCAGCAACACAGAGGCTTGCATCAATCGTCAGCTCTACATCTGACCCGTGACTCCTTTTCCCGGAAATTTCGCTCGTTATCCTTTCAAAAATGCTTTGCTCAAAGCCGAGCAGATATTTAGAAAAAAAGTTTTCTGCGCCAAATGTCTGCCCGTAGTTATCGCCCACTGTATGCGAAGTTGCTTTTCGAATTGAGGTATCGCTGATATAAACGCGGTCTCCGGCTGAATCAGTTGCTGCAAGCTTCCTCCCGGTTCTGTCGAGTATGTCGCCTGCAATTATGTTGTTCTTTTGGTTCTTGAGCCTTGTATTATATGGGCTTGAAAACCAGCGCGTCCCGTATGCGTTAAGAATATATACCAAATATACGCTCAATACGATAAAAAGCGCAGAAAAAATCACAAGCATGCCTTTTATGTTAGAGCGCGTGTTCATTTTGCCATCTCCTTAAGCGCGCGTTCAAGCGTTTCTCCTCCCTGTATTGCAACTCCCTCGAGTATCCCCAAAAGCATCATGCTTGCGATTATGGAGCTGCCGCCGTAGCTTACAAACGGAAGCGTTATGCCTGTAAGCGGAATAAGTTTTATAACACCCGCAATTATAATGAAGCTTTGGAGCGTAATGAGGACTGTGCAGCCAAAAGCAGTGAGCATCATAAAGCGATCAGGAGCATTTAGTGCAACAAGTGCGCCGCGCACAATAAACACAAGGTAGAACGCGATTATACACACGCCCATGATTACGCCGAACTCTTCACAAATAACAGCAAAGATGTAGTCCGTATGATATGCAGGTATAAGTTTGGGCGACCCGCGCGTAAGCCCCATTCCCCATAAACCGCCGCTCGCTATTGCCATAAGCCCCTGCGCGATTTGATAGCCTTTGCCTGAATACGTAGCCCATGGGTTCTTCCAAATGGCGACGCGAACACGCACATGGTCAAAAATATAATAGCTTGCAAGAGCGCCTGCGCTTCCTGCCGCAAGCCCGAGCAGAGTGAGGCTCTTGCTGCCAGTAGCTACATAAAAAACAATAAGAGCTGTGCCCGCAATAAGTACAGCAGCGCCTAAGTCGCGCTCAACTACAAGGAGTGCGACAACTGCAAACACATAAAAGAGCAAAGGCCAAATTCCGCGCAGATCCCGAGAATTGGTCAGCCAGTGCGCAAGCACAAAGACGGTTCCAACCTTAACAAACTCAGAAGGCTGAAAGTTCTGCCCGCCGATAGTAATCCAGTTTCTGGCGCCGTAAACCTCGCTGCCTACAAGAAGCAGCGCAAAAAGCAGCCCAATGCAGCCAAGGAGTATCAGCAGATTGAGCCGCCTGAAAATATTCGGTCTGCGCATAAATAGAATGCATACAACCATAGCAAGCATGCCAATGCCAAACCATATAATCTGCCTGAAAGCGATTGCCGCTTCAATTCGGTATTGAATAATCAGCCCCATTGCAACAAGCAAATTAGCTATAATCAGCAAATATCTATCAAGATGTCTGAAGATTGCAGTAAGTGAGATATATTGAAAAAGCAGCATAGCAACAAGAATTGCGCCGAATGCAAGCGCAGAATAGTCAAGCGTTGAATTTCGAAATGCGAGAAGCGAAAATGCGCTCAATTCAAAAACTATAATCAGCGTAAGAAGGCCAGCAGCGCTTACGCGCCTCCATTTATACATCGTCTTCCTCCTCCCCGCTAAGATGCAAAACGCAGATAAAGCCGCCAAACTGCAGCTTGTCCTCAGTGTAGAGGAATTCCTCATGCCTGCCTATTCGTTCGTCATTTAATAATACGCCCTGCCTGCTTCCATAATCCGAAATATAAAGACCGCCCTTTTTTTCATATATAAAAGCATGGGTCGGAGCAAGTGATGGAAGCGGAATAGAAATATTGCATCGTTTGCTCCTGCCTATTGTGTTTTCACGGCCGAGCGGGAACCGCCTGCCCAAGAATTCCTCCGGCAAAAGCGCTTCAAGATACCCCGGCGAGACAGAGCGAACCTTCTTTTTTATTTGCTGCACTGCTCTGAATTCGCTAAAGGAATGCTGCACAAGCCTCAATAGAATATAAATTATGAGCAACAAAAAGAAATAGCGCATACTTGAGGCAACAATATCGTATGCGTTCGCGTACATACTCTAACCCCTTTGTTCTTTATGTGAATAATACCATACCGAATGCTAAATATTGTGGCAAGAGTATTAAATCTAAAGTGTTTGAACTAATAAACCGGCTAAGATTGCGCAGATAAACCCAAAACCCTGCCTTTTGGCCTTCTTTCTAGCAGGCGCAGCGCATTAAGTACACAGAGAAGCGCAATTCCGACATCTGCAAATACAGCCATCCACATGCTTGCATATCCTAAGGCGCCTAAAAGCATAACAAGGCTTTTTGCTGAAATAGCAAAAATAATGTTGGCGCGGGCAACCGAAATTGTCCGCCTGCTTATGCGGATTGCGCGGGGAATTGCACTAAGCTCTGATGTGAGCAAAACAATATCAGCAGCTTCAACTGCCATATCCGTACCGCTGGTTCCGACTGCCATGCCTGCATCAGCGCCCATTAAAACCGGCGCATCATTTATGCCGTCACCTACAAACAGGACGCTGCCGTGCCTCTTTCGTATATCCTGCATATATGTGAGCTTTTCTTCAGGTAAAAGCTTGTAAAAGACTTCATGCGCACCTACCTCTTTTGCAGCAAGTATTGAGGGCGCTTGAGCATCTCCTGTGAGGATAGCCGAATAGCCGATTATTTTGTTCAGGTCTTCGACTGTTTCTTTAGCATCCTGCTTTAACGAATCCGCGATTATAATTGCGCCTGCATATACGCGAGAAACTGCAACATACGCAACAGTCCCCTCAAGCAGTTCGGGCAGGCTTATATTGTTCTCCTCCAAAAGCCTTGCATTGCCAACAAGCACAGTTTTGCCTTTAACAACAGCTTCCACACCCCGGCCAGCAAGTTCTTTTGCTTTTTCGGGTTCAGCATACTCCCCTGCTGCCTTAAGGATTGCTGCTGCAACAGGGTGAGGGCTGAAGAATTCAGCTGAGGCTGCAAGGCGCAAAAGCTCAGCCTCATTAAAACCATCTGCAGGGAGCACTGTTTTGACCTCAAATACGCCGTGCGTAAGAGTTCCCGTTTTATCAAACACGACTGCCTTAATTGAGGCAAGCGCTTCCATGCGGTTTGCGCCTTTAAAAAGCACGCCTTGCCCTGATGCGTTTGCAAGCCCCGCAAAAAAAGTCATAGGTACGCTCAAAACGAGGGCACAGGGGCATGAAATTACTAAAAACAGCAAGGCCCTGTGAAGCCAAAGCGAAAACTCGCCAAGCCCGAAAATTGGAGGCAGGGCAGCAAGCATTGCAGCAAGCCCGACAACCACAGGCGTATAAACCCTTGCGAACCTTGTAATGAAGTTTTCGAGTTTCGGCTTCCCTTTTGCAGCGTCTTCAACTGCTGCAAGGATTCTCCCTGCTGCGGATTGTTCGACAGACCGCAGCACCTTTGCTTTAAGCGGCCCGGTTTGGTTTATTGCGCCTGACATAAGCTCGTTTCCGACAGCGGCTTTAACAGGCCTTGATTCGCCTGTTATCGCGCTGTTGTCAACATAGCTTTCACCAAAGACTACTTTAGCGTCAAGCGGTACGCGCTCCCCGGGCTCAATTAAAATTTGCTCGCCAACGCGAACAGCTTCAGGCTTTACTGTTTCCCAAATTTCGTTTCGGAGCACGCGTACAGTTTCAGGGCGCAAATCAACAGCTGAGCGAATGCTCCTTCTGGAACTGTCAACCGCAAGTTCCTGAAAGTACTCCCCCACCCTGTAAAAGAGCATAACAGCAACAGCTTCGCTGTATTCTCCAAGCGCTATCGCTCCTAATGTAGCCAGACCCATTAAAAAGTTTTCGCCAAAAATCTGGCCGTGCCCAATATCGGACAGGGCTTTTATAAGCACAGGCACACCCAAAAGCACATACGCAGCGCCAAACAAAACAAGGCTTACGCTCCCAAAAGTAAAAAGCGCTGCTACATACGCGGCTGTCCCTAACACAATTGGAAGCGACTGCTTTATGCTGTACGCCTGCCGCTGTTCATTGCTGCACATTGCACAGGCATGCCCGTTGTGGTTGCTTTCGTTATGGTTGTGAAACCCGCTCAAATCTGCTTCCTCTTTCTTATTGTGCACAAGCCAGGGATACAAATGCTTGTGTTTTAGCCCTTGCGCCTTCGCTGTAAACGTCCAAAGCACAGCTAAAGCGAAATTTGGGCAATTTGCTTTGTATGAAGTATATACCCGCCTAAAGCGCATGGCAAGCAAGCCGTTTAGGGGCTTCTATGCCTATGTGGCAAACAAACCTCAAACAAGTACGCTAAATTTTGCAGAAGATTTCGCTTGCTGTTTAGATTCTGCATCATGAAAAGGACTCATCTGTCCCTATTTTTAGCGCCCTCTGTGCGTTCCCATACAGGTATGCCTGACCAGCCTGCCTGCCTAAGAGCCTCAATAAAATAACGCGGCAAAGGCGCAAAAAAAGACATTTCCTCCCCTGTGCGCGGGTGCGTCAGGCTGAGCCTATATGCATGGAGCGCCTGCCCGCTTAATCCAAGCTTTGGCTTTGCACTGCCATATACGGTATCTCCTGCAACAGGGTGATGCATATATTCTGCATGCACGCGGATTTGATGCGTTCGTCCGGTTTTAAGGCTTGCCTCTATAAGCGTAAACTGCCCGAGACGCTCAAGCACATTCCAGTGAGTAAGCGCGCTGCGCCCGCTTTTAACTACAGCCATGCGTTTGCGCAAAACAGGATGCCTTCCTATTGGTGCATCTACAACCCCGCTGTCCTCTTTTACATTGCCTTCAACAAGGGCAAGGTATTCGCGGCATACAGTCTGCGCCTTAAACTGTGCTGCAAGCGCACCATGCGCATAATCGTTTTTTGCAACTACAAGAAGACCCGAGGTCATCTTATCAAGGCGGTGCACTATCCCGGGGCGAAGCACGCCGCCTATCCCGGATAAATCGTCAAGCGCAAAGAGCAGGGCATTGACAAGCGTGCCATGCGGATTGCCGGGCGCAGGGTGAACAACCATACCCTGCGCTTTGTTGATTATTGCAAAGTCTTTATCCTGATAGATTATATCAAGCGCAATCTCTTCGGGGGTAACATCGAGCGCTTTGGCTTGTGTAACTGCAAGCAGGACTTTTGCACCTATACTGAGTTTATAGCTTGGCTTCTCGAGAGCGCCGTCTACAAGCACAGCGCCTTGTGCTATTCGATGCTGAATTTGGGCACGGCTTATCCCGCTTGCGCGCGCCAAAAAACTGTCAAGCCGCTCACCCTGCCTGTCTGCAACAAATACAAGCTCCCCGCTCATAGCAAGCCGCATTTCTTGCTGAGCTTTGCAGGATGTTCTTTATAAAAGGTCTTTTTGCTGCGCGTCTTCATTTATTCAGCCTTGGAATCGGGCTGTGGTGTGTTGGATGATAGAAGCGTTTTACCTTTGCCAAAAGCAACATCAGCAGCTAAGAGCACTGCGCCGATTGTAACAGCGCTGTCAGCAACATTAAAAATTGCAAAATTAATTAATCTAAAATCGAGCATATCCCGAACATAGCCAAGCGCTATACGGTCAATAAGGTTTCCTGCAGCCCCGGCAAGAATAAGCGCAAGACTAATGCGAAGCAGCAAATGCTGATGCCTGCCCTTTTTTATAAGAAACCCGGCAAGCACAGAGCACGCAAGCAATGAAACCGCTATAAGAAGCCACCTGCTGCCAGATAGCATCCCAAAGGCCGCGCCTGTGTTATGCGCGCTTGTAAAATGAAATACGTCCTCCCAAAGCGGCACAGTCGCGCCCAAGGGCATTAAATGCGTGTCTGTTAAGTATTTTACCCATTGGTCAAGCCCCACAATAGAGAAGACGATTATGGCTTCGAGCATGATTACCTCCGGTATTAAATTCTTGCGGCTTATAATTTCGCCGTTTTTAACTAAAACTCAGCTGCCTGCGGTTTTTATATACCATCGGGATACTGTCCTGAGCACATCTGTGCTTCTTACTTCCCCGACATTTTGAATGCTTGCATTATAGACCAGGCTGTTCATCCTAAAATAAAGCATTATAAACGGAAGCTCACGCACGAACTCCTGCTGCAGAGCTGAGTGCGCCTCACGCATTGCCTTTTCATCAGGTGCTGAGGCTGCGCTTTTTAAAAGCGGCTTCCAGTGCTCTGCTGGAATGTTTCCGTAGCTGCGGCTGCCTGTTAAATACGGGGCGAGGTTCCCGCTGCGCTCAAGGTTGAAGCCAGCAAGCGCAAGGTCAAACTCACCAGCAGCGAGTTTTTTGACAAAGCCGCTCTCTTCGTCAGCTATGCTCAGTTTTGCTGTAATGATTTCTGTTTCTATGCCGACCTTTAAAAGTTGAGCAGCAATGAGCGCAGCTGCGTTATTTCTATATGCATTTTCTGTGCTTTCGTTTACAAGGAGTTTAAGCTTAAGCTTTCTTGTGCCCTGTTCTAAAATTCCGTCTCCGTCAGCATCAGACCAGCCGGCCGAGGTCAAGAGAGTTGAAGCCCGCCCCGGGTTATAATCATAGCTCTTTGTGCTTTCATCATAGAGAAACGAATCAGGCGGCACAGGTACGTCACAAATCATAGCGCGGTTCATGTATACATTTGAAACTATCGAGCTCCTATCAATTGCATGCGCAAGGGCTCTTCTGACATCCGCATTGCGCAAGCCCGCATTTACATGATTTACAAGCAGCACTTCCGCATCCTGCGACATAATATCAAGCACATTGGTTACGCCCTCTTCCCGATATTTTCCTGCTGATACTGTTGAAGTAGGCACCATGTTCAGCAGCCCGGCTTCGAATGAATCGAGCGCTACTGAATTGCTTTCGCGCGAAAGGCAGCGGACGCTTTCAATATATGGCGCCTGCCTCCACCAGCGCGAATTCTTTTTCAGTTCTACCATTGTCTCAGTTGCGCTTACGATTTTGTACGGGCCTGTTCCATTGGTTGAGGAGGTTGTAGGGTTTGAACTTAACACAGGGAATAAAAGCGAATACAAAGCTGCAGCTCCAGGTGTTTTCATGGTGATGCGCATGGTCGCTGCATCAACCTCTTCTATTTGTTCTATTGCACTTGCAGCTTCAGCGTAATATGTAGATTTGCCATAGCTCTTAATCTTTTCAAATGTATAAATAATATCTTTTGCGCTTAATACTTCATCGCCTTCATGCCAAAGCACGTTATTTCTTAGCACAACAGTCCATACGCGCCCTGTATCATCAGGGCTCCACTTTTGGGCCAGCGCAGGCACAAGCCGGTTGCTTTCATCGCATGCAACAAGCGACTCGTATACGAGTGAATACATATTTCGCATTTCTTCAGTATTGACCAACAGCGGGTTTGCGCCTGTGCCGCCCTCGCTTATAAACGGGTTGCGCGGGAT
>JAKJBL010000003.1:46154-63312 GCA_022707005.1 Bacillota bacterium
CCCCGCCTGCAACCGGCTGAATCTCAGGGGTTGCCGTTGGCAGAGCAATGGGGGTAGGCGAAGGCTCGGGCGTTAAGCGAGCACCGCATGCAGCAAGGCAAAGCGTATATAGAAGGACCCCCGCCCTAAAAAGAGTTTTTGTATAAACGTTTGTATTTTTCATATGCGCGCTGCACTTTTTCTACATAATTTTTTGTTTCTCTAAATGGGATTTGTGTAAGCTGACCTTTTTCGGAAAGCGTGGGGTTCTTAAGCCACTTTTCAACATTGCCGTGGCCTGCATTATATGCGGCAAGCACAAGTACCCTGTCCGCCTTAAACCGTTGGGTTAAAAACTGAAGATACCAGCACCCGAACCGAATATTCAGCTTCGGCTCGAAAAGCATTTCTATGCTGAAGGGTTCGACTGATAATTTATTTGCAATCCATTCCCCTGTTTCGGGCATTACCTGCATAAGCCCCAGCGCGCCTGCAGAGCTGATTGCGTCCGGCTTATTGCTGCTTTCAATATGTATAACAGAAGCAACAAGGTATGGGTCAAGCGAATACTCCTCTGAATAAAGCTTAATAAGCTCAGGATACTCCAGCTTGTATGTTCGCTTCTCGAGTATGCGGCCAAGAATAAATGCAAGCGCAAGCGCTAAAAGCAGCAGAGATGCCGCTATTATCACTATTTGTGTACGCCTGATCTTAACCAAAACACGCCTCTTTCTAACGGCTTATTCACCGAAAACGCCTAAGTAGAGCGCATCCACTTTTGCATATAGCTCCTCAAGACTCCCGGAGTTGTCGATTATCCTGTGCGCATAGGTGCGCTTTTCTTCCTGCGGCATTTGGCTTAGGATTCTTAATCTCGCCTCTTGTTCAGAGCAGCCGTCACGCAGCATTATTCTCTTAAGGCGGAGCGCCTCCTGCGCTTCAACAAGCCAGGTTTCATCCATCTCCTTGTGCATCCCGATTTCAATAAGCAGCGGCACATCATAAAAGATTGGTCTTTTAGGCGTCAGGCTTCGATAGAACGCACCCTGTTCCTGCAAGCGCTTTTTAATCAGCGGGTGAAGGAGCTCGTTTACTGCGCGTCTTTCTGCTTCGTCTGCAAATATAATTTTAGCCAGCGCACGGCGATTAAGCCCGCCGCTCTCAAGGAGGATTCCCGCGCCATATCGGTTTATAAGCCTGTTGAGCCCCTCTTCTCCAGGCTCAACAACCTGTCTTGCTGCAATATCTGCATCAAGCACAAGCGCGCCTAAACTGCGCAGCCGCTTTGACACAGTTGATTTGCCTGCGCCTATGCTGCCTGTAAGGCCTATACGCTTTGGCAGCGCAGACGCGGTCATTTTGTATCATACCAGCTGTTGCCGGTACGGACTTCGGCAACAAGCGGCACATTGAGTTTAAGCGCGTTTTCCATACAATCCTCTACAAGCTCCGCAACCTGGGCTGCCTCAGCTTCGGGCGTATCAAAAATCAGTTCGTCGTGCACCTGAAGCACAAGTCTTGCCTTGAGGTTTCTTTCTCTAAGCAGGCGGTCAGCGCGAACCATTGCAAGCTTAATAATATCCGCTGCGCTTCCCTGTATTGGCATATTCATTGCAACGCGCTCGCCAAAAGAACGGGTGTTATAGTTGCCGCTTTTCAGCTCGGGCAGGTCGCGCCTTCTGCCAAGCAGGGTTTTAACATATCCGTCTCGCCTTCCGTCTTCAATGCTTCGGCTCATATATGCGCGCACGCCGGGGTAGCGGTTGAGATAGAGCTCAATATACTCTCCTGCGCGCTTGCGGCTTATTCCAAGGTTGCGGCTAAGCCCAAAATCGGATATACCGTAAACAATGCCGAAGTTTACTGCTTTTGCTGCACTGCGCTGTTGGGAAGTTACTGAAGAAGGGGGCACGCCGAATACTTCGGACGCTGTTCTTAAATGGATGTCTCCGCCCTTTTTGAAGTTTTCAGACATTGCTTCATCTTCGCTAATATGCGCGAGCAGCCGAAGTTCAATTTGGGAATAATCCGCACCAAGGAGCACATTGTTCGTGCTTGCTACAAAAGCTTTCCTGATTTCCCTTCCTAAATCAGTCCTAACGGGAATGTTCTGCAGGTTAGGCTCTGTGCTTGAAATGCGGCCTGTTGCAGTAACATTCTGGTTAAAGCTTGTATGCACACGACCGTCTCGCGGGGATATTACGGCAAGCAGCCCATCAATAAAGGTGCTTTTGAGCTTTGATAAAAATCTGTATTCCTGAACAAGCGGCACAATAGCATGAAGGTCTGAGAGCTGCTCTAAAACATCCGCATCTGTTGAATAGCCGGTTTTTGTTTTGCGCTGAGCAGGAAGCCCGAGCTTATCGAATAACACTGCGCCAAGCTGCTTTGGCGAAAGAATATTAAAAGGTTCCCCTGCAGCGAAATATACTTGCGACTCAAGCTCCTGAATACGCTGCTTAAACTGCCCGTTAAGCTGGCGAAGCACCTCTTTATCAACTCTAAAGCCTTCCCGCTCCATGCGAAAAAGCACCTCTGTCAGCGGAAGCTCAACGCTTTCGTACAGCTCTGTTAGCCCATATTCGCGAATTCTATCGTTCATAGGTTTATAGAGACGTATAAGCGAGCATGCGTCAGCCGCGCCTTCGCCAAGCCAGCTGCTGGCTAGCGAAGCAAGGGTTTGGGCAGGCCGAATAGCGTTAATGAGATAGTCCGCAATCATGGCATCAAAATCAAGCCCCAAAAGCGTGAGCTGTTCATCTGCAAGCATATGCATCCATCGTTTTGCATCAAAGAGCAGCTTTTTAGGCGAACTATCTTCAAAAAGCGGCTGCATTGCCTGCAATACATCCCTTGGGCTAATTCCCTCTTCAAGAAGCGAGCCCCTTAGAATAAGCCTGTAACACTCCGCCTCAGAAACAGCAAAGGTAAGGGTATCCGTTTCTATGCACAGCGCAAGCTGTGCTTGAGTTTTTAGCTTTAGGACTATTTCATTAAGCTGTTCTATACTTAAGATATCCTCTGTTCTTTTAGCGGCAGTTTGCTCCGGCTTGTGTTCTATAGCGCCTTCTGGGAGTCTGTTGGCAATTGCATTGAGCTCAAGCTCCCTCAAGAGCGGTAAAGCAAGAGACATTTTTTCCGGATGAAACGCGCTTTCATTAAGGGTGCATCCAAGAGGTATTTCGGTATGAATTATGCCCAATTCATAGCTCAAGCGCGCAAGCTCGGCGTTTTGCTTAATTTTTTCGCCAAGTTTACCTTTAATTACATCTGCATGGCTTAATACTTCCTCCATGCTGCCATACTCTTTTAACAGCTTAAGGGCTGTTTTTTCTCCAACTCCGGGAACCCCCGGGATATTGTCAGAACTGTCGCCCATTAACCCCTTTAAATCGCGCATTTGCTCAGGAGTCAGACCGTAGGTTTCAAAAAGCGCGGCTAAGTCCATTCTTGCTGTTTCAGAGATGCCCTTTTTTGTAAGCAGCACATGCGTTTGCTCAGAGATCAGTTGCAGAGCATCCTTATCCCCTGTAACAAGCAAAGCAAAGACGTCTTTGCTGTTCGCTGCACGCGAAAAAGCCCCAAGAATATCGTCAGCTTCGTAACCCTCGCTTTCACACACGGTTATCCCCATTTGCTTGAGTATCTTAACAAGAAGGGGGAACTGCTCACGCAGCTCAGAAGGGGTTTCACGTCTGCCTGCCTTATATTCGCTGTACTTTTCGTGTCTGAATGTAGGTCCGTGCATATCAAACGCAACTACAAGATAATCCGGCTTTGTTTCAACGAGCTTTAAAAGCATGCCAAAAAATCCATGCAGCGCGCCTGTGGGTGTGCCTTCCCTGCTGTTCATGGCAGGCAGCGCATAATATGCGCGATGCATAAGGCTGTTGCCGTCAACTGCAATAAGTGTCTTATCGTGGTGCATTTATTTTATTCTCCTTTTGCAGCTTTACGCTTCTTAGTCAAGCACAGCATAGACCATGCGCTGGGCTCTATGCTCAATTTCTATTCCTTGAGTTAAAAGCGCAATTGCCGCATCCGCGTTTAAGTCATCATTTACATACAGCGTGCAAACAGGTTCCTGTGGGCTTACCGGTTCTCCAAGACGCTTATGCATCACAAGCCCGACTGCAGGGTCAATTGCATCATCCTTTTTTGACCTGCCTGCGCCAATCAGCTGTGCTGCAAGCCCGACTTTTTGGGCATCGATTCGCTGCACATGTCCGCTATACGGCAAAAAAACCGGAATATGACGTTTAACAGCGCATAATTCGTTTATTTTTACAGAATCAATATACGTGAAATCCCCGCCTTGAGCCGCAACCATCTCACGGAATTTTGCAAGCGCAGCACCTGACTCAATGGATTTTACAAGCTTTGCGCGCGCCTCAGTTTCGCTCCCTGCCTGCCCAGAAAGCAGAAGCATTTTACCTGCAAGCAGCATGCAAACCTCATAAAGCGGGTCGCCCGAGGAAAGCTTGCCGCTTAAAAGCTCAATCGCTTCGCGCACTTCAAGCGCGTTTCCTACAGCAAGCCCAAGAGGCTGGTTCATATCTGTAATAATAGCAACCACTTTTTTGCCGAGCCTGCGCCCTATATCAACCATTGTTGAGGCAAGCGCCTTTGCCTGCTCAAGAGTTTCTGCAAATGCCCCTGAGCCGGTCTTGACATCAAGCACAATCGCGTCAGCTCCTGAAGCAAGCTTTTTGCTCATGATGCTTGATGCAATAAGCGGCAGGCTGTTTACAGTGCTTGTAACATCGCGAAGCGCATAGAGTTTTTTGTCAGCCGGAACGAGGTTCCCGGTTTGGCCTACAATAGCAAGAGAAATTTCTCGTACCTGCTGCTTAAACTGCTCTAAAGGAAGCTCAATTATTAGCCCGGGTATGCTCTCGAGCTTATCGAGCGTGCCGCCTGTATGCCCAAGACCTCTGCCCGACATTTTGGCGACCTTTCCACCGCATGCAGCAACCATAGGGCCGACTGCTAAAGTTGTTGTATCGCCTACGCCGCCCGTAGAATGTTTATCCACTTTTACACCGGGGATATCGGATAAATCAACAACATCGCCTGATTGAAGCATTGCAATCGTAAGCCCTGCAGTCTCCTGTGCGTTCATGCCGCTAAAGCAAACGGCCATTAAAAAGGCTGCCATTTGATAATCAGGCACATCGTTTGCAACATATCCCTGAATAAGGCTGTTTATTTCTTCGTCTGTTAAAACTTCGCCTGCGCGTTTTTTGGCTATTAAATCAACAGCGCGCATAATATCCTCTTTTCAGGCAATGCCATAAAAGGCTGCCGCATTACTGCCGGAGCCTATTACAAGCATTGTATCATGCTAAACGCTATACACGCAAGAACAGCGCGCTTAGAAGACAAGAAGCGCTAAGCTTCGTTTGCAAGGCTTTTATGCCGAGCTACAGCAAGGCCGAGCGCAAGAAAAGCAGCAGCAAACCCAAGCTGAATAAGCATTGAATTTAGAATATCAAGAGTGCTGCTGTTGTTTGTTAATGTGCTTATGCTGTTGACTGCTTCAACATACCAGTAAGTCGGCGTAAAGCTCGCAATGCGCTTTATTGTTTCGCCGAGCAGCTCTTTTGGGACAAACACTCCCGAAATAAAGCTCATTCCGAGTGAAACAACATTTACAGCCCCATGTATTGCGTTTTGGCTCTTAATTGCATGCCCGACAAAGAAACCAAGGCCGAGGCATACAAAAGTATAGCAAAGTGCGTTTGCCATCAATAGCATATTTATACGCCCGTTCATGCCGCCCTTTTCAAGGATTAAGCCTAAGCCGCAAGAAAGCGCCCAAACAGCAACAGCAAAAACAAGGTTCCCTAAAACTACTTGCAGGTTTAAGCTCACGGTTCTAAGCGGAGACGCAAGGTTGCGCATTTTTATATTGCGGTTTTCAAGCGCCAGCATGCCCGTTGTTACAGAAAGAAGAATAATTGCCATTACTGAATATGAATAATACAAAAAGAAAAAGGATCTGCTGCCGCTTTTTTCAACAAGCAGCATAGAGTCTAAAATCGTTGTTTTAGCTTCGACTTTAAAATCCTCTTCAATATATGCGGCTGCCTGTTCAGAAGATATATCAGCAAGCAAGCCATGATATATTGATGCAAACCTTAAGTACCGGTTAAGCAGAAAGTCAACATGCACCTCGGAAGCAGAAAGAGGGACAGCACTTTTTTCAAGCTGAACTTTATTATCTTTTTTGAGGAAGCTTTCCGAAAAGCCGCGAGGGATTCTTAGGATATATTCCACATCCCTAAAAAACAAAGCGTCCTCTATGCTTTCTTTCGTATCACTTATTTGCACAGGCGCAGTTCTTTCGCTTATATGCGCTATGAGCGCTTTAGCAAACGCGCCTTCATCCTCGTTAAAGACTGCAATTCTTGTTTTTTCGGGTATAAATACGCTTGCAGAAGAAGCTGAAGGCAAGAGCGTAAACATTAGCGAAAGCCCGAAAAAGATCGAAAGATATACCGAGATTACAGCTGTGTGCTTGCTTAAGATTCTAAAGTAAAGCTTAAAGACTTGCATATTTCTGCCTCCTCATCACGCCGTATACAACAAAGAGAAACACTGCGCAAAAGCCAAGCAACAGCCCGATGTTTATAAAATACCTTTCCAGACCTTCATAATAATAAAGCGCATAAAAGGCATCAGTCACAAGAGCTGCAGGGTTAACATACGAAAGCAGAGGCAGAGACTTGTGAATTATATACTTTAGGTTTGGATACTGGAGCCCTGCAAGGGAGGTTAAGACCATTGACAATGAAATAATTATCCCTATTTTTAAATTCAGGCGCTGCTTAAGCAAAGCGCCAACCAATGCACCTAACATAACCCCCATGCTTGCGCCTATCGCGCATGTAAAAATAATTAAAAATAATCTTGGACCAAACTGCACGCCAATAACAAATTTCATGAACACAATAAGCAGCAGGCATGAAATAAACTGCACAAGCAGCGCTGCACTAAGCTGCGCCCCAAATAGCAGAAGCTTATGCACAGGCGCCATGTTGCACCGCGCTGCAACATGAGACTGGTTAGCCTGAACTGAGGAAACTGCATTTACGCCGTGAAAGCTGCCGTACAGGCAGGCCATTGAAATAAGGGCGAAAAAGTAAATAACGCTCTTATTGGGGTACTCCGCACCAAGCTTCGTTTCTTTTATATATGCAGCCTCATTTGCTAAAAGCGAAGCAAATTTATGGGCAGCTTGTGCCTCTGTTTCTGCAATAGTTTTAAAGGCACGGGAGAGCTGAACAAAACTATCACCAAATGCCTTTAGAATAGTCTGTGAGATGCCTGTCTCTTTCACGAGGATATTGACTTCGCCATCAGCACCAATAGAAATGCTGCCTGCAACGCTGCCCTCTTCAACAAGTGCAACAGCTTCGTCTTTAGTGCAAAGTATGGGGTTAAACAAGGCATCTTTGCCAGAAGCTGCTGAATAAAGCGCACTCTTAAAGGCATTGGATTGCCTGTATGCATCATTATCAACAACAGCAACAGGGATTTGGGTAAACAGCTCATTAGAATCAAGATTGCTAAACGCAAGCCCGAACAAAGCAGCCAAAACTATAGGAAACGCCGCGCTCCAAAACAGAGTCTGCTTGTCACGCAATATGCACCTAAGTCTATAGGAAAACAAATGCCAAAACATCTTATGCCTCCTTGTCGCGTAGATGTTTCCCTGTAATTTCTAAGAATACATCATTGAGCGTAGGCAGTTCGCAATAGATTCGCCCATAGGCTATTGAGCTTTTATTAAGCCGCTCCAAAACGCCGGCAAGGCAGTTGCTGCGCCCTGCCTTGATATGCAGGATTTCGTCTTCGCAATAAGCGCTTATTATCCCTGAAAGCCCCTTAACAGAGCTTAGAGCATCATCGCAGCAGGTGCCATAGCACTCAACTGTGATTTTCTCGCCTGTTTTTATCATTGCTTTTAGCGATTCCTTAGTACCGGAAGCTACTATCCGCCCTTTATCGAGTATTGCAATGCGGGAACAGATTTGCTCAACTTCCTCCATATAATGCGAGGTATAAATGACTGTCGCGCCCTGTCGGTTTAGCTTAAGAATGCCTTCAAGAATGTTGTTTCGGCTTTGGGGGTCAACCCCGACTGTAGGTTCATCAAAAATTATAAGCTTGGGTTTGTGCGCAATGCCGCACGCAATATTGAGCCTGCGCAGCAAGCCGCCGCTTAGTTTTTTAGGATAATATTTTCTAAACCCGCTTAAACCGACAAATTCGAGCGCCTCCTCAAGAAGCTCCGCACGCCTTTCTTTTTCGCGGATATACAACCCGGAAAAGTAGTCTATGTTCTGCTCTACGGTCAGCTCATCAAATACAGCGACATCCTGCATTATTATCCCTATATCGCGTTTAATTGAATAAGCATCAGGAGACATGGGCTTGCCGAACACTTCAATTTTACCCTTATCAAATTTTAACAAGGATAAAATGCAGTTTATTGCAGTAGTCTTCCCGGAGCCATTTGGTCCGAGAAACCCGAACACTTCACCCTCATTAACCTCTAAATTCAGGTGGTCCAGCGCAAGCACATTGCCATAACGCTTTACAAGATTTTCAGTTTTTACAACCACAGCTCTACCTCCTCAGACATGGATATCAACAATACTATGCCCTAAGACAAGTAAGCAAAAAAGTGTACTGTATCCTCACTTAAGGTTACAAATGTAACATTGTGACATTATCCGCTTTAAGTTAGAATAAGAATAACTCCCTTAACCAGCGAGGTATGCTTATGCCCCGACTTCTTAGCAGAGGGCTTCTGCTGCTGCTGTGTTTATGCGCATATATCCCCTTTAACGAAGGGGTCTATGCTGTTGTGCCGTTTATCATCGCATTGACGCTATGCGCGCTTGGCGAATACTTGGCAAACAGCAGCTTTTTAACTGCAATAGCAGCTCTTTATTCAGCAGCCTGCTTGTTTTATTCACCGCTTGTGTTCTTTTTGCCGATTGCAGGCTTTGATATTTGGGCTTCAAAGCCAAAATGGCTTAGAGCAGCAGTTTTTCTGCCCCTTGCTGCACACTTTAAAAGCTATGGCTATGCCATGGCCTTGCTGCTCTTTTTATATATTCTGCTTGCGTGGCTTCTAAAGCACCAAGCGCTTGCTGAAGCTAAGCAGACTGCCGATATAAACGCACTTAGGGATAGTTCAAGGGAACTTGCCACCTCCTTGCTCGAAAAACACAAAGCGCTTATAGAGAAGCAAGATTATGAAGTCAACCTTGCCACTTTGCGTGAGCGCAACAGGATTGCGCGCGAAATGCACGATACAATAGGCCACCTTCTGTCAAGCGCTATACTCCAAACAGGCGCGCTTATTGCAAAAAGCAGTAATAATAATCAGGGGCTTTTAAACCTCCACAGCACGCTGAAAACAGGCATGGATAATATTAGAGGCGCCATACATAACCTGCATGACGAATCCGTTGACCTCTGCTCGGAACTTGAAGCGCTTATTTCTGCCTTTACATACTGCAGCGTGCAGTTTGACTACGATATTCTAAACAGCCCTGATGTGCATACGAGGTATGCCTTTATTTCAATCGTTAAAGAAGCGCTCTCTAACATCGCAAAGCATTCTGACGCAACCCTTGTTCGCATCGCAGTACACGAACACCCTGCGCTTTACCAGCTTATTGTGCGCGATAATGGCACAACAACAGAAATTCCTACAAACCGCGGCTTAGGCCTTATGAATATGAACGAAAGAATAGAAAGCTTAAACGGAGTGTTTAACATCAGCGCAAAAAACGGTTTTGAGCTGTTCGCTTCAGTAAAAAAGCCGGTTGTTTCGGAGCAAGAAGTATGAGAATTGTAATAGTGGACGATGATAGCCTGGTTGTCTTATCGCTTGTTACGATAGTTAACGCAGGCGGAATAGAGGTTGTTGCAACAGGTTCAAGCGGCAAAGAGGCAGTCCTGCTCTACGACAGGTTCAAACCGGATATTCTTCTTATGGATATCCGAATGGAAGGCCAGAGCGGTCTTGAGGCTGCTGCGAATATCCTAAAAAGACATAGAGCTGCCTGCATTCTCTTTTTAACTACTTTCGCTGATGACGAATATATCATAGAGGCGCTAAAACTTGGAGCAAAGGGATATATTCTTAAACAGGATTATGAAAGCATAGTGCCCTCTTTGCATGCGGTCAAAAGCGGACAAACGGTTTTTGGGCAGGACATAACGGCAAAACTGCCGCGTTTAATAGAAGAAAAGCCAGAAAAATCGCTTGCCGGTCTTGGGCTGAGCGGAAAAGAACAGGAGATTGTTGCCCTAATTGCACAAGGGAAGAACAATAAAGAAATTGCGGCTGACCTATTTCTTGGCGAGGGCACAGTGCGCAACTCAGTAAGTCTAATTCTTCAAAAGCTTGAACTTCGCGACCGCACTCAGCTTGCAGTCTTTTTTTACAAACTGAAGCATCCTTAAAGCAGCCGAAGTTATATGCTGCGCTTACTCTCTGAACCTTATGGCATGCTCGTCCGCTTCGTCAATAATTGCAAGTGATTTTAAGTTAACGCCCTTTGCGCGCAGCATCGCGCCGCCTTTTTGGAAGCCCTTTTCAAGAGCTATTCCCACCCCATATAGTGTAGCACCCGATTGTTCGACGATGTTTATAAGCCCGCTAAGCGCTTCACCGTTAGCAAGAAAGTCATCTATTATTAAAATATTGTCTTCGGGTTTTAACCAATCTTTCGAAAGAAGCAGAGTAACCTTTTTTTTATATGTATATGAGAAAATTTCGCATTGGTAGAGCCCGCCCTCTATATTGTCGCTTTTTGCTTTTTTGGCAAAGACCATTGGGACTTTAAATTCAAGCGCTGTTAAGGCTGCAAGCGCAATCCCCGAAGCTTCGACTGTAAGGATTTTATTTATTTCTTTTTGGGGGAACAGCCGCCGAAATTCCTTTCCGACTTCCTGCATAAGCCCAATGTCTACCTGATGGTTTAAAAACCCGTCGACTTTTATAATGCTGCCAGGCAAAACGCGCCCTTCTTTAAGTATGCGTTCTTTTAAAAGCTGCATGATATATTCCCCCGCGCCGAATAATACTTAGTATTATGAACCAACATATTGCGCAAATCAAGCATGATAGTTTATAGCAAGGGGTTTTCATACGGAATTTGCACCTTGGCTTACCCAAAAAGCGCCTATGCTTTATACCACGCGAAGCTTGCCGCAGCATAGCCTGTAAGCTATAATTATGTAACAAAGCAAAATTTCCGGGAGGGAGCCGAATGAAAAACAGAAAAGTATCAAAAGCAGTAATCAGAAGGCTTCCACGCTATTATCGGGAGCTCGGCCTGCTAAAACAAAAGAAAATTGAGCGTATTTCCTCTGGCGACCTCGCAGAACGGTTAGGCCTTAACCCGTCTCAGGTCAGGCAGGATTTAAACTGTTTTGGCGGGTTTGGCCAGCAGGGCTATGGATACCAGGTTTCAAGCCTCCATAAGGAACTTGCCTCAATTTTGGGGTTAACACGGACATACCGCGCAATTATTGCAGGCGCTGGCAATATCGGCCAGGCGCTGTGCAAATACGAAGGCTTTTTGGAACTCGGCTTTGAAACGCTCGCTCTCTTTGACATTGACAAATCGCTTGTAGGGAAGCTTGTTTGCGAAAAGCCTGTTATGCATATTGATAAAATGAGCGACTTTATCTTAAGCAACAATGTTGACATAGGAATAATAGCTGCGCGAAGACGTGCCGCGCAGCCAATAGCCGACATAATGGTAAAATCGGGAATCCGTGCAATTTGGAATTTTGTACCCGCTGATATAACTGTGCCTGTTCCTCTCGAAAACGTGCACTTGAGCGACAGCCTGCTTGTACTTACCTATCAGTTAGCTAGCGCTAATGAGCAAGAACAAGACAAAGCATAGCCTAAAAACGGATACTTATTCTTGAACAGCAGCCTCAGGGCTGCCTTCTTCTTTTAAGAGCGAAAACATTATCGTCTGTTCAGGCGACTCAATCCACAACCGCTCCAGGTTATAGTATTTACGGACATCAGGAATAAACAGATGCACAAGTATGCTTGAATAATCCAGCACAACCCACTGCCCCTGACTGTATCCCTCACGCCTTCTAAGGTCAAGCCCAAGCACTTTAGCCTCCTTTTCGAGTTCGTCGCAAAGCGCCTTCACCTGGGTAACAGAGCGGCCGCTGCAAAGTATGAACCAGCTTGCGATTATAGTCCTTTCTTCAACATGTACTGCTACAATATCAAGCGCCTTCTTATTATAAAGTGCTTCACATAGCGCAAGAACCTGCCCCTTTTCTTCCAAACAAACAACTCCTTTCAACCTGCATTATTCCGTAGGATTAAGTTTTAATTCAGCCTCAAGCCAGATTAGCGCGCGTTGGCTTTTAATGTTCAACTCAAGATGCCGTGTTTTTACATAGCCTATTGTGCGGCGGAGTCCTTCCATAACTGCTTTATCCAAATTCAGCATTGCTAAAGCACGCAGTTCTTCAACCCACTGAAACTTTCTGTTCGGTTCTATCATATCCGCAAGGTATATGATTTTGTCAAGCAGAGACGCTCCTTCATCGAGCGTAGTATGCAAACGAATTGCCTTCAAAACCTCTTCATCAGCCACTTGGTATTTCTCGCGCGCAAGCAGCTCGCTTTTTTCGGCATGGGATATTGCACCTTTATCAAGGCTTCGCCCGCAATCATGCAGGAGCGCTGCGAGTTTTGCTTTGTTTCCATCTGCTCCATAAAGCGCAGCAAGTTCGAGCGCAGTCTTCATTACTCCGATAGTATGCAGATATCTGCCGCTTGATAAGCCGCGCCTGCAGCTTTCCTGTATTGACTTAAAATATTCAGTTACATACAGCGCATTTTTGTATATATAGTTTTCTACTAAAGGCGGCACAAGCCCTTTAACAGGCAGCGCTTTAGCTATAGCAGCACGTACAGCTGAAGATGAAATATCGGGAGCTATTATATCCGTAATGCGCACATCCGCGCCATATTCAGCTTTTAGCATGTTTGCGGCTTCAAGCTCCCCGCCCCCTGCGCTGCTTCTGCAAATGCAAGCGATTACAGCCTTTTGCATAACAGCCTTTGCATTCTTCCAGGCAGGCAAATCCTTGAGCATATCGCTCCCCACAAGCAAAAAAAGTTGTGCATTAGGGTAAAGGCCCGAAATTTCATTGAGTGTATCAATGGTAAAGCTTTTGCCGCTGCGCATGATTTCTATTGTGGATACGCTTAGACCCTGCTCGCCCATAACTGCTCGGCGCGCCATTTCTACGCGCTGCAATGTGCTTGCGCCTTCTTCCAACTGCTTATGCGGCGGCTCATTCGCAGGGATTATAAGCACCCTCTCAAGCAGCAGCGACTGCAAAGCGCCCTGAGCCATTGCCAAGTGCCCAAGATGAATAGGGTTGAATGAACCGCCCAAAATGCCTATACGGCGAGGGCTTACAGCCATATGAGGATCCTCTTCGTTTTTTTAACTATACTTATTATACAACAGATGTTTCTAAAGAGCATATAAATTCCAGAGTTAGGCAAGAATTGAATACAGATTGATAAAATTGCCGGAGGCAAAACATGGATAAGGATATTAAGCGTTATTATAAGCAGCTGCAGCATGGCGGGCGTTCCTTAGCTGCGCGAATTGCAGATGCATTTGCGCTGCGGCTTGTTTTTGCTGCTGCAAGTTACCTTTGGTTCCGCTACAACATTGAAAATCAGGTAGTAGTCATTCTGCTTACTGCAACAACCACCTTGATTTTTATGGCTGCTTTAAAGTTGTGGAATGACATTTCATTTGACCGTTTTGTGCAGAAAGAAAGCGACCGTCTTTTGGACACCGTACTTCGTGAACGCTTGCTGCTGCTTGATGAAGGCGAATTTTTAGAGCTGTGCGAATGCGTCTGCAGAGACCTGCCCGGCTTTGAAAACGCTACTCTTTGGTGTATGCAGCATTCATTGCCGATTGATGCGGATGATGTGCTTGCCGCGTATAGAAGGGCACGCAGGCAGAACGCGCAGTTCCTCGCAATTTGCAGCCTTTCGGGCTGTACTCAGGCTGCTTCAGCTCTGCTTCTACGCCTTCCCATCAGGTCGGAGTACATAAGCCCTGATATATTGCTGCGCTTTGCAAGAGAAACAAAGGAATTTTCCGTTGGGGCTCAGGATGTAAACGCGCATATAAGAAGCAGGCAGTCTGTTGTGCATGAACGCCGCAAGCAGATGCAGGCGGAGCCTTTTGCCCCTGGCAGAGCAAAAAAATACCTGGTTTGCGCGCTAATACTTGCGGCAGCTTCGTTTATTACAGGGTATGCGCTTTACTATCGCCTGCTTGCAGGCCTTTGCCTGATGCTTGCAGGCACATCGTTTACGCTAAACCAGTTTGCGCCAATTAAGGCTGTTGAACAATAATCTTAACTTAATAGAGACAAAGAAGTATTATTTTTTTAAATTTACGCAAGCTAAATTCATGCCGGAGAACGGTATAAACCCATAAGGGGATTAGGAAAGGAGGGCTAACAAGCATGGCAAACAACCAGAATGAAAATAGGAACAACGAGCAGTTCAACGAACAAAGGCAGCGCAACAACCAGCAGAGGAACAAGCAGCAACAGCAGCAGAATCAACAGCGGCAGAATCAGCAAATGCCCAATCAAAACCAGTTCTAATGGTGGCAGCGTGTAGCCGTGCGCTTGAGCGCTTTAGCTAAGGCGCACGCTGTGCGACACATTTTAACTTCTTTCTTTTAGCTTGAGCCGCTTTTCGGCACCTGCTGGCAAAGTTATTTGACTTTGCCAGCCTTTTTTTGCTAAGCCCAATGCACTTAGTGAAAATGCCCATTTATCTAAAGAGAATATATGATTCACAGAGCCTGCGGGGATTGCGTCATTTTGTAAAACCCTGTATTATTTATTTGGCGCATAGATTTACTGCGCATTAAACAAGCATCTTGCAAATGAAAGGATTACATATCTATGGCATTAAAAAGCTTTGATGAACTGATTACAAGGTTAAAAGGCAAAAGGAAATGCACAGTTGCGCTTGTGGAAGCGCACGATGAGCATGCGCTTGAGGCTGTAATACAGGCAAAAGACATAGTATCCTCGATTCTTGTAGGAACGCGTGAGAAAATCGAGGCAGAACTGCTTGCGCAGGGTCAAAACCCCAAAGAATACGAAATCATAGAGGTACCCGAAGGCATGAACCCCGTTGTATGCGCTGCAGGGCTTATACACGAAGGAAGAGCAGATTTTCTTATGAAGGGCAAAATGATGACAGGCGACCTGCTTAAAGGCGTGCTTTCACCTGAAGCGAACCTTCGCACAGGCGCGCTTATGAGCCATGTTATGATGGTCGAACTGCCAGGTTACCACAAACTAATGTGCCTGACAGACGGAGGAATGTGCACATATCCTAACCTTGAGCAAAAAAAGCATATAGTTGAAAACGCAGTGCGCTTTTTTCATGGTCTGGGTTATGAACGGCCAAATGTCGCAGCTTTATGCGCAGTTGAAACCGTTAACCCGAAAATGCCGGAAACCGTAGACGCAGCAGCGCTCAAGGAAATGAGCCTATCAGGCGAGCTGCCCTCATGCTATGTTGAGGGACCGATTTCATACGATCTTGCAATGGTTCCCGAGCTTTCAAAAGTAAAGGGCTATTCTTCACCATGCGTTGGGGATTTTGATATTCTGTTTGTGCCGGAAATAGTAGTTGGAAATGTGTTGGGAAAATGCTTTGTCTACACATGCGGCGGACGGCTTGCAGGAGTTATTCAGGGCTGTAAAGTACCGATTGTTCTGCCTTCTCGCGGTTCGTCGGCTGAAGAAAAATACTTCTCGCTTGCACTTGGCGCAGGCGTGTGCGGTTAATGAGGAATACTATGGAAAAACTGCTTGTTATAAATCCCGGCAGCACATCTACAAAAATTGCCGTTTTTGAAGATGATAAAAAAACACTAAGCGAAACGCTGCGCCATGAAGACTCCGAGCTTGCCGGGTTTTCGTGGGTAATGGAACAAATCGACTACAGAAGAGAGCTGATTGAACGCTTTCTGCGTGAAAAAGGCGTTGAACCCTCGACCTTTACCTGTATAATGGCACGCGGAGGGATGCTGCCTCCGGTCCCTTCGGGCGCTTTCCCAATAAATCAGGACATGGTCGATTATATGTACACAATAAAGGTAGGTGCGCATGTTTCAAACATCGCGTGCGTAATTGCGTACAATATTGCAAAAGAATACGGCATTCCAGCCTATGTCTATGACCCGGTGACTGTTGACGAGCTCTCGCCCATAGCCCGTATAACAGGAATCCCTGAGTTGCCGAAAATAAGCCGCGGCCATGCGCTCAATACTCACGCAATGGCTCACCGCTGCGCTAAAGAGGTTATGGGCAAGCCAACTGCAGAATGCACCTTTATTGTTGCGCATTTAGGCGGCGGGTGCAGCGTCTGGCTTATAGACAAGGGTTATTCAACCGACATGTACAGCGATGATGACGCAGGGTTTTCGCCTGAGCGCTGCGGTCGCATACAGGCGCTTGAGCTTGTTAAGCTTTGCTACAGCGACAACTATACCCTTGAGGAAATGGCAAAAAAGATACGCGGCAACGCAGGTATGCGCGCACACCTCGGCACTAGCGACGCGCGTGAAGTCGAGGCACGCATTGAAGCAGGCGATGAATATGCTAAGCTTGTTTATGATGCCTTTGCCTATGGAATAGCAAAGAGCATAGGCGACCTTGCTGCAGCTGTAAAAGGCAAGGTTGACCGCATTATTCTTACTGGAGGCATTGCTTATTCAAAGCTTGTAACCGGGCTTATAACATCTTATGTGGATTGGATTGCGCCTGTAGAGCTCATGGCAGGCGAATACGAAATGGAGGCGCTTGCTGAAGGCGGCCTGCGCATCTTGCGCAAAGAAGAAATTCCGCATACTTTTACCTGGAAAAACGCATAGCTTAAACGCGCTGCAAACTGCAGCGCGTTTTATTTTACGCCCTGAGTAACAGCTGCGCTTTAAGCACAACCTATGCTCATGGGTTTATGGAAATATCGGCTTCTAACGCTTCGGGCAAGCAAGCCCATCAGGCGTTATAGAAAAAGCAACAGCATTAAGCGTGTTTTGATTCT
>JAKJBL010000040.1:0-14445 GCA_022707005.1 Bacillota bacterium
CGCCTCTATGGCATTGTCGAACAGCAGCGCAGGTGGGGGCGGGAGCGCAACATTCGGATGGCGGAGTCAAAGCTCAAACAAATCGAAAGGCTAAAAGCGACACTTGTTGAACCTGTAGCAGCTGCAGGCGCAATCAGCTTTGCTTTTAAATCAAAGGTCCCAGGTGGGAACGATGTGCTCCAAGTCAGAGGTTTGCAAAAGCGTTTTGGCGAAACAGCGCTTTTTGATGATATTTCTTTTACTATTCGCAGGGGCGAACGTGTGTTTCTGCTTGGCCCGAACGGCTCCGGCAAAACTACGCTTCTAAAAATGCTGCTTGGGCAGGAAGCTTCAAACGGGGGTTCGTTTGCTTTTGGCGCAGGGGTACAGGCAGCGTACTATGAGCAGAATATGCGCGCCCTAAACTTTGAGAGCACTATACTTGAAGAAGTTTCAGCTGCTTATCCGCGTATGAATATAACTGCGCTCAGAAGTGCGCTGGCTGCGTTTTTCTTCAGGGGCGAGGATGTAAATAAAAATATCAGCAGCCTTTCAGGCGGTGAGCTTGGCCGCGTGCAGCTTCTTAAGCTTATGCTTTCGGGTTCAAACCTGCTGCTGCTTGATGAACCTACAAACCATTTGGATATTGCCTCAGCAGAAGCCCTCGAAACCGCGCTTGAAGAATATGACGGCGCTCTGCTTGTTGTTACGCATGACAGATATTTAATTAACCGTCTGGCAGACCGCGTGCTGTATATGACAAAGATGGGGTTAAAGGAAGTTTACGGCGGCTATGATAGTTTTATTGCTTCACTTGAAGCCGAACCTGCAAACGCAGCAATAAAAGAAGAAAAGCCTGTGAACAGCTACAAGGCAAAAAAACAAAAGCAAAGCGCGTTTATACGCGCACGCACTTTAGTGGAGCGTGCAGAGCGGGAAATAATGCGCCTGGAAGAAACAATTTCTAAAGCGGAGTTTAAGCTTGCTTCCCCTGAGACAGCTGTTGACTACGTTCTTGCAAGCAGGCTTGGAAAAGAACTCGAAAGCTTTAAAAGCAAGCTTGAAGAAAGCTATATTGCTTGGGAAATTGCAGCAAATGAGCTTGAATCTTATAGCGAACATATAACTAAGGAGGGGTAAATTTGGAAGTTTTGCGGTTTGGGCTTGGTGTTCGCTTCGACGTTTTAGAGGGTGAGGAACAGGCAACGCCGAGGCAGCTTTGGGAAGAAGTATTTTCAGTGCTTACAACAAGCGAGGTCAAAGGTCTGCATGTGTTTGGCGGCAGAGCGTCTTTAGCGGATTATGCCTCAAGCGAGCCCTGTTATATTTGCGCTTTTACAAACGGCAGCTTAAAGCAGCTTAGACGTGTGTACCAAAAGCTTAATGAGGATGCAGGCGTAGGCATGTATCTTACAGCAACGCACCCCTTTATACAGTCAAACGCATTAGAAAAAATCGATGGTCTGACGTTCTACGGCAGAATTCAGCGCGACGGCACTTTATTTGGCGGTGAGGCGCCGTTCTTTGATGTAAGGGTCTGTAAAAAGCGCGGAAAACGCAAGCCAATGGGCAAGGGAATAGTCTTTCTTCTTTCCCCGGGCGCATATCGCGGGCTGCTTTCATCCAAACAGGCAATTAGAAGGCTTACGCTTGCGGCGCGGCGGCATTTTCCGGGCGTGCGCATTTTGCCCCTTCCAATAGTCAACGGAGGCCCGGGTACTGTTGACGCGCTCTTAACCGCCTGCAACGGGATTGCGAGAACTGTGCGCATTAAGAGCCCGGGCGGCAGCGAACTCGATGCACGTTACGCTGTTTTGCGCGGCAGTGTAGCTGTAATTGAAATGCCGGCTGTTTTTTGCGCACAGGTAGCTAAGGAAGTCAACTGTTCAAGCTTTGGCATTGGCGAACTGATACGAAGGGCGCTTGATGAAGGCATAAAAGAAATCGTAATCGGGCTTTCCGAAAGCGGCATAAATGACGGCGGCTTGGGCTGTCTCAGAGCCTTGGGCGCAAAGCTTCTCGACAGCGAAGGCAATGAACTTTCAGGCGCTTGCGGCGAAACCAGCGACCTTTGCAGCATTGATACTGAATTTCTGCACCCCAGGATTAAAAATACAAGCTTTACTATAATGACTGACTGCTTGCAGACGCTCTTTGGCGAAGACGGAATTGCACCAGCGCGCTTTAAAGACAATTCAAAAGAAATGGAAGCAATGTTTTTAAAGCTTGGGGAAATCTTTACAAAAGCAACAGGCTTAGATGTAGGTCTGCAGGCAGGCTCTGGCGCAGCAGGCGGGTTGGGGGCAGCGCTTATGTCGTTTTTAAAAGCAACGCAAAAGAGCAGCATTTCCGCCCTGTTTGAAGCTGCCGAGCTTGAGCGCAGAGTAAAAAATGTATCTCTTGTTGTTACAGGCGAGGGCGTGCTCGATTCACGCAGCTTAGAGCCTGATAGGGCTGTTGGCGCAATTGTCGGGCTGTGCGCAAAGCAGCGTATCCCTATTGCGGTTATAGCCGGTTGCATGGGCACGGGAAGCGAGGAACTGCTCGAAAAATGCGAATGCAGCATGATTGCCGCAATTGACCAAGCTACCGGAGGTATGGCGCTTGAAAACTCAGTCGCCCTCTTTGACAGCGCTGCAGACAGGATGTTTCGCTTTATTAGGCTTGGCCGAGAAATTGAACGGGTTTCAGCGCGAAAGAGCAAAAAATAGGCCGCATAATTCTAACAGAATTCCTCATGGCATTCCCCAAAAAGGAATGCTTTTTTTAATGCCTGTAAATACTTTTAATGCAGCATTGCTTTTTGGGGAGGTTGTATGAAGAAATCCGTGTTCGAATGCCTGCGCTTTGATGAAGCGGATGACCAGTTCGAGCTTTTAGAAACAGAAGAGGGTACTCCGGGTTTTTTTAACAGATGGCCTAAAGACGAAGCGCCGCAAACAAAGCCTATAGAGGCACCTTCATCTGAAAGCGTTGACGAGAATGAAAAAAGGCTTAAAAAGGATTTTAGAAGCGATATAAACCCGGATGTGCTTTTGCGCAGGTTCTTAATCGGCGGTACAATCCCTGCCCTTGCCGCATGCTTAAACGGCATGGCGTCACGAAGTGAAATCAATGATTTTATCCTGAGGCAGAGTATGTTTAAAGGTGTAATGCAGGGTGTTGAAAAGAACCGCGCAAAATATGCGATGGAACATGTGTTTGCTCAGCAGGAGGCGGAGCTTGAAGACGACTGGGATAAAATAAAAGCAGCAGTCTGCGAAGGGCGCACAGCCGTCTTTCTTGAAGGAGATTCAAGAGCTGTTTTAATGGATACAAGGTCGTACGAACAGCGAGAAGTTGGCGCAGCTCAAAATGAAAAAGTAATCCGCGGACCTCAGGAAGGCTTTGTCGAAAATTTAAGGACAAATGTTTCGCTGCTCAGGCGCATAATAAAAACCGATGATTTTATATGCGAATTCAGGGATGCCGGAGCTATGAACAATGTTATGCTTGTAATTGCATACAGAGATGGAGTAGTTAACCGCAAACTGCTCCTGGAGGTTAAAAGGCGTTTAAATAGCATAAATACACGGATGATTTTAAGCGATGGAACCATTGAGCAGCTTACGGAGCGCAGCAGCCTCTCTCCGCTGCCACAAGTGCTTTCTACGGAACGCCCAGACCGGGTAGCGGCGCATATAATGCAGGGACATGTTGCAGTAATTTGCGATGGAAGCCCGACTGCAAGCGTTATGCCTGCTACGCTTTTTACGCTAATGTCAACATCTGAAGATGCCTATGTCCGCCGCCCCTTAGGAACCATTCTGCGCGTTGTTCGGTATATAGGCGCTGGTGTGAGCATACTTCTGCCCGGATATTTTATTTCGCTTGCTTTGCACCATCAGGGCATGCTTTCAACAGAGGTTATAAGTACGGTTATTGCTTCAAGGCGGATGGTTTATCTGCCAATTGGGCTTGAGATGATATTTTTGCTTTGGGTTTTTCAGCTTTTAAGAGAAGCGGGGCTTCGAGTCCCGGGCAGCATTGGCCAAGCAATGGGAATTATCGGGGGGCTTGTACTTGGGCAGGCGGCTGTTGCAGCAAATATGGTAAGTACGGTTGTGCTTATTTTTGTCGCGCTCTCAGGTATGGGCACCTTTACAATACCCGACCATTCAACGCAGGTCGCTGCAGAATACTTTAGGCTCTTTCTGGTTATAGCAGGTTGGCTTGGCGGCCTTCTCGGGTTTTCTGCAGGCATGCTTGCGCTTGGAGTATGGCTTGTGTCGTTAAAATCTTACGGCCTGCCCTTTCTCTCGCCTATAGCTCCGCGCACATACTCAAAACAGCCTGCAATTTTGCGGGGGAATGTTACGCAGCATTCCCGCGCAACAGATTATACAAACCCTGAGGAGGGGCTGTCATGAACTTACGCCAAGGTTGTATCGGAAGGCAGGAGTCACTGTGCATGGCTGCTATTGCCGCCTGTTCGAGCGGCTTATTTACATTTGACAGCAGCGCGCTTTATTCCTTGGGGAACTCAGCTTATATCACAATGCTTGCGTCTGCTGCAATTGCACTTATTATTTTTGCGCTTGCTGTAAATGCGATGGCAGCTTCAGGGCATGAATCGCTTTGGGCTCTGCTTCGCAGCGGGTTAGGAGCATTCTTCAGCCGCGTTGTTGCACTTATTTATGTTTTGCTGCTGCTTGCCTGTGCGGCTATGCTCCTTAGCAGGTTTACGCTTATGATGGTTAGGTTCGTTTTTCCTGGGGTTTTAGAGTGGAAGCTCATAGTTTATTTAGCGCCGGTCGTGTTCATGCTTGCATGGAAGGGTCTTGAAAGCATTGGCAGAACTTCGAGGCTTTTCATTTGGCTCTTGTTAATATCGCTTCTAGGCTCATTGTTGCTTGCAGCGTTTAATTATAAAACCTACAGGCTTGCTCCGTATTTGGGTGATGGCATAAAAAATATTTTGGGGCTCGGAATAAAGAACGCATTGCTGTTCTTTCCGGCACTCTTAGGGCTTTTAATTGTTGCACGCGGTGTACATGGTCCAAAGATGGCAAAACGTACTGGATATTCAGCAGCAATCGCAGCAGGTCTGCTCTGTTCAAGTGCTCAGCTTTGTCTGGGAATGACCTTTTCGTACAGTGAGCTGTCAAAGATGCACTCGCCCATGTACAGGCTGACAATGAATTTTCGTTCAGGAGGATATTTTCAAAGGCTTGATAAGCTTCTGTTTTTTGGCTGGGTTATTTCTTCTATGCTTGCAGCCGGCTATTATGTTTATGCAGCTTCGTTTCTGTTTGCAGGCGCTTTTGAACACAATGACATAAGACCAAGTGTCGCTGTATTTTCCGTGCTGATTATAGTTTTTACAATGCTCATGCATTCACAGGCAGCCATTTGGGGAAACATCGAGCGGGTGATTTCAGGTTATGGGCTATTGCTTGCAGCCATACCTTTACTGCTTGCCTCGCTTCTTGCAAGGCTTAAATCCCCAAAAAAGAATATGCAGGAAAAAGAATCATGAAGCGCTCGTGTTCGCTGCTGCGCAAAATCGCGGTTGCAGGTCTTAGTCTTGCTATGCTTCTTTCTTCAAGCTGCATAAGCTCAAAAAGCATTGATGAATACGGCTATGCAACTGTAATCGGTATTGATTCGGGTAAAACTAAGGCTTTCTTTGTGAGTATGCTCCTGCAGCGGGGGAATGGGGCTGAGGAAGGCGCGGAAAGTGATCTGTGCACGCATGTAGGCGTAGAAAGTGAGGATCTATTTGAGGCGGTCGGTTTAATTGAAAGCAGCCTCCCGTTCAGTTTAAATCTTTCGAGAACCGCAGCAATTGTTTTTGGCGAAGATATTGCTTTAAACGGAGGGGTTGAACAGCTTTTATCAGCTTCATTGGGGATGCTGAACATTCGCTACTATGCAAACTTGGTTTCTGTGCGCGGCAGAGCGGAAGACTTCCTTGGCGGCATACAAAGTGAACTCAACCCAAATGTGGCAAAGCTTCAATACAGCTTTGTGGATTACAGCAGGCGGACTGGTCTCATTCCTTCTTTTACTCTATCGGAGTTTTTTGAGAGTACATTTGCTCACAGCAGCGATATACTGCTCCCTCTTGGTGAGTTTAACCCGGAAATCAAAAAAGACAGCGCGTCTGAAAATGGAGCTAAAGATGGCGGCAGGAATAATTCTTCTGCAGAAACTGAAAAAGAGCAAAGCGAAAAGGGTGAAAAAGAAAAAAGCAGCCAACCGCTGCAGAAGGCAGCAGATATACTCGGTTCGACCGAGTACATGCCTGGTCAAATAAAAAGATTGGGTGGTTTGCAAGCGAGCATGTTGGGGTCTGGGCTTTTTCATAAACACAGGCTCATCGGCTATTTAAACGGCTTGCACACTCAGGTTGTATTGATTGTAAAAGGGCAGTTCGAAAAAGGTCGCATTCAGCTTCCGCTTCCTAACGGCCGCATAATAAGCGTTAGGCTCTCAGCACAATCGCAACCGAAAATTAGGCTTATACTTGGTGAAACGCCTAAGGCAACTTTTGAAATTGCACTATATGCAAACGTTGAGCATCCTGAGATAAGAGAATACTCAAATTCCGACATGGAAATCCTAATCTCTGAGTTTTTGAAAAAGAGGGCAGAGGAGGTCTTTTTAGCATGTCAGGCGCTTGGGAGCGATGTGTTTGAGCTACGCAACACGGCTGTAAAACTGTTCAGGCGTACATCTGATTGGGAAGCGTTTAACTGGGAGGCTGCATTTAAAGAAGTTGCAGTTGCTTTTGAAATAGCTGTTTATTTAGATTATAATCCGTCTAAATCAAGCGTTGAATAATAAAATGCTTTCAGAAGGGGGAAATTGGTTGCTCATTATTTTGCTTTTTGATATAGCAGCTCTATGTTATGCAGACGCATATTTGTTTCACTGCTTCAGGCGCAAACGCTATTTGGGGACTGCAGGCACAGGCATTCTGCTTGTGCTTGCGCTTATGGCGGGCTTTCTTTTGCTCGCTTATGTTTCCTAATTTTGCCCGTTTGAAAAAAGCCGGCTCATCTTCTCATAAACAAGTTTACGCCTAAACTCAGTTGCGGCTCTGTCAACCGTGAAAAGCTGCCCTGTCAATTCGAGCACATCTCCTTCACGGACGTCCAAAGATATAAGACCTCGCCGAATATGAATAAAAGCCTCATCTTCATATTCACAAACTGCGTATTCGCCCTCGAATCTATCAACTATAAGCATGTGTGAACCTCATTTTTGCTGCAGCTTAGGTTTAAGTATACTACGAATTTTAAAACTGCGCATATAAAACCTTTATCTTTATTTAAATATAGCATGGATTGCGAATGTTTCTTAACTGCCATATTGGAGCATATCTTAAAAACATGCTATAATAGAGGCAAGTCATTAAGCAAAGACCGAATGTGCTATTGAGCTCTTATCGGAGGTTAAATGCTTCATATCAAGCCCGGGCTTCTTTTTGAGGTTCTCGATTCAATGCAGGATATGCTGCGTGTTCTTGACCTTAAACAGCGAGTAGTTCTGACCAACAAAAGCTACAGAGAACGTTTCGGAGAGCAGTGCGGGAAGAACTGCACAGAAATGTTTTCAAGAGCGCAAGCCTGCTCAAACTGTGTTGTAAGACGGGCACTAAAAACGGGGGTCTCCCAGCAGAAGAAAACGAGTTATCGCGGGCGGGTATATTGGGTTAAGGCATCGCCGCTTTTTGGCGCTGACGGCTCTGCGCTTGGCACGGTTGAAGTGTTTAGGGACATTACCTCCCAAGTTAAGCTGGAAAATTCAAATAAAGTGCAAACAAAGCGGCTGGTTCAAGATGCAGAAGCTGCTGCCCAAATGCAGCGCGCATTCTTTTATGTGCCTGAATTTCCGCATCCTCGAGTTCGCGTATGCACAAGCTACCTTCCTGCAAGCAGCATGGGCGGTGACATGCTCGGCTTTAGCAGGCAGCCTGACGGGAGGCTTGCGTTTTATATTGCTGATGTTTCAGGCCATGGGTTCTCAGCAGCTATGATTACGCTGCTTCTTTACGGCGCGCTGCGCGGCATTCAAATAAGCGCTGCTTCAGAGCTGCTCGCGTTAGCATTAAAAACATTTTCATCAATCGGGTTGGATGAGCAGAATTATGTCTCAATGTTTGCTGCGCTGTTAAATCCCGAAAGCGGCAGCCTGCAGTGGGCAAGCGCCGGATTTAACGCAATCCCCCTGCTTGTTGCAAACAACAGGCTTCTGCGGCTTTATAAACCCTCTCTTCCGCTTTGCACCTGGAAGGAAAAGATCTCTTACGAAAACCAAACAATCTCTATTCAGGAGGGCAGCCGCTTGTTTTTATATACCGATGGTCTGTTGGATAGAAGGTCTAGCAGGCTTACGGAAACTTCCTTAGAAGAAGCGGTTCAAAACGCAGAAGGCAGAACGCTTATTAAGCAACTTGAACAAGAGGTGCTTGCAGCACGAAATGATGATGTCAGCATGCTGCTTCTAAGCTTTGGCAGCTAAAAAAGTAGGCTGTTAAGAATTAATAAATTCTTCATTTACTGTGTAATGACAGCTTTGAAATAGGGAATACATACTGTATAATACGAATAACGGCATATATGCGGCTTTATTGCACTGCTGCATATTAAGAATTTTTTTAGACAAGGCAGCTTAAGGAGGTTGGGGCATGTCCTATGACGAAATAGCGAACGCTATAGCCAGCGGGTTTGGCCAGTTTTCGTTCGGGGACGCGCTCGATATACTGATTATTGCATGGCTGTTTTACAAGCTCATTGTTTGGACTAAAGAAACACGCGCATATCAGGTGCTTAAGGGTTTTGCCATCCTTTATTTGTCGTATTTTATAAGTCAGCTGCTTTCTCTCTATACCTTAAGCGCAATCCTTGGCGCAATCGTTCAATCAGGCTTAATTGTGGTTGTTATCCTTTTCCAACCTGAGATTCGGCGCGCATTTGAGCATATTGGCCGCGGAAAGCTGTTTGACCGCAGTATATGGGCGGGATTTGCAAGCGACCAGGGTGAAATCGTTCGGGAGCTTCACAAGGCAGTTCTCAGTATGGCGCGCCGCCTTGTTGGCGCGCTTATTGTCATTGAGCAAAGCGTTGCGCTCGGCGACATAATTTCAACAGGCACTCGCATACAGGGTGTGGTTTCAGGCGCTCTGCTTGAAAACATCTTCGAGCCTAATGCTCAGTTGCATGATGGCGCTGTTATAATTCGCAATGATACAATTATTGCTGCAGGGTGTTTTCTGCCGCTATCTGACGATATGGACATAGCACGCGAGCTTGGAACAAGGCATAGGGCTGCGCTTGGGATTTCAAGCGTATCCGACAGCATAACTCTTGTTGTCTCTGAAGAAACGGGGATTATATCTGTAGCGCAAGATGGTAAGCTTGTGCGCTACATAGATGCAAAGGCGCTAAAGGATTTGCTTGATGGAATTTACCAAAAAGAACGCGGCACATCGTTTGCATGGTTTGCGCGGAGGATTAAAAATGGAGAATAATAATGCCAAAGGCAAACGTGTTGCAGACCTCTCTAAAGGGCTGCTGCTAAAGAACCTCGGCATAAAAATTGCCGCGCTGCTGCTTGCGACAGTTCTTTGGGGCATTGTGCTTACAGTTCAAAACCCCAACCGAATTAAGGTGCTCTCAAAGGTGCCCGTTAGTTTCGCGCTTGGCGGCGAAGCAGACCTTCTTGCGCGCGATCTTGTAGTGCGCGGCAACCCCCTGAAAGAGCTTGGCGGCGTAAGCGTTAGGGTAAGTACGCCCATAACTACATATATGGAGCTTAATGCGGAACATTTAGCTGCATCAGTAAGCCTGAACTCCGTCATTTCCCCGGGTGTGTGGATGCTCCCTATAAATGCAACTGTTTCTGCGCGCCTTGTTAACACCTGGGTTGAGCGTGAAGGCATAAATCCGGATAAAATAGCTGTTGAAATAGACACTCTAATGAAGAAGACTGTGCCGGTGGAAGCGTTTTACGAAGGCACCCTGCCTGCCGGCTATTGGGCGGATACTGCTGAGCTAAGCGCGCTCAAAGTTGATATACGCGGGCCGAAGCAGGATGTTGAGAGGGCAACAAAGGCTATATGCAAAATTCAAATGAATAATCGTACGCAAAGCTATAATGACGCAGTAAATGTTACACTCCTTGACAGCGAAGGCGAAGAAATATCCTCAAACTATTTTCTTGGTAGTCTGCCTGCGGTTACTGTGCGCATGGCTGTCTATTCTAAAAAAACTGTGCCTGTGGATGTTATTGGTTCTTTGCTTGGCGCTGATAACCTGCCTACAAATTATAGGCTTTATGCAGCCTCCTCAACCCCAGCCCTGCTCGACATAGTCGGTGACAGCGAGGTCCTAAAAGGGATTGATAAGCTCATGCTTACTGGTCTGGATGTGGCTGGCAAGCGCGAACCCGTCCACGGAAAGCTTGCTATTTTGCTTCCTGAAGGAGTTTCTGTTCTCGGCAGCAACGGCGAAGCAGAGGTATATGTTGACATAAGGGAGAAAAACAGCCGCAAGGTCTTTGAGGCAGTTCCTATTGATGCAACAGGGCTTGAACGCGGCTTGAAGGCCCGGATAAGCGATGAAATTACAACTATAAGCGTTGAAGGGCGGATAACCTTGGTTGACTCGCTTGAACGAAATGACGTACATGCATATGTTGATTTAAAGAACCTTAAAGAAGGTACATACAACCTCCCTGTAGGCGTACGTTTGGGCGACGAACAAAAAACAGAAGAGCTTACCTTTATTCGCAGTGTTGCGCAGGTTACGGTAATACTCGAACGCACTTAATTAAAGCGAGTTTCTGCATTATTCGAAGTTTTACACCTGTCATACTTAGTGCAAGCTGCATTTTTCGCCAAGTTCTTGTATTTTCACACCATAATATATAATGCCAAACGCGTATCATTGAGTATGCTTTTATTATATAATTAGGGTGCATGGTTGTGCGTACATATTGGAGGCAGCTTAATGAAGCGTTATTATGTGCTTATTGGGAATTTTGGCAGCGGTAAAACAGAAATATCCATAAACTTGGCAATGAAGGCAGCCAAAACAGAGAGCGCAGTTCTTGTAGATTTAGACATAGTCAATCCCTACTTCCGTTCAGCAGAGCGCAGAAAAGAATTAGACAAAGCGGGCATCTCACTATTGCACCCGGTTTTTGCGATGTCATCAGTTGACATACCCGCGCTGCCGCCTGATATATATTCTGTTTTTGTAGACTCTCACACAACTGTAATATTTGATGTTGGCGGAGACCCTGCAGGCGCAACTGCTTTAGGTCAATATAAAGCCAACTTTTCAAAGATTCCAAAAGAGGCGTTGCAGGTGCTTTTTGTAATAAACCCTCGCAGGCCGTTATCCTCAACTCCTGAACTTGTTCTCGATATGCTCCATAGAATTAAATTTAGGTCGCGTCTTGAAATAACAGGGCTTATAAACAACTCAAATCTTGCCGCAGAATCTTCAGTTGAAGAACTTTTAGATGGATATAAGATGTTGAAAGCTGTTTCGCTTGAAACAAACATTCCTGTTGCTTTTACAACAGGTCTAAAGCAGCCGCTTGAAGGTTTCTTAAAAATAGCCCTTGAAACCGGCTTGGATTCTCGCTACATAGGCACACCTATGGAAATAGAAATATTTATGCACAGAGACTGGGATAGATTTACAGAATTCGGAATATAACGCTTTGCGGAAAATGCCCCAATAATCCAAAAAATAAAGTTCACAATGTGGAACATTGTATAAATCAAAATAGCATTCAGGTAAGAAAGAGAGGTTGAATAAGCAAATGGCCATGGTAACCATAAACGAAGAGCGTTGCAAGGGCTGCGGACTCTGCGTGAGAATCTGTCCAAAAAAGATTATGCAGCTGTCCGAAACAAAGCTTAACTCTAAGGGGTACCATCCTGCAGAGGTAACTGACATGGAAGCATGCATGGCATGCGCAGCTTGCGCTCGAACCTGCCCGGATGTTGTCATCCAAGTAGAGAAGTAAGGAGGGGAATGAACAATGGCCAAACAACTGATGAAAGGCTGCGAAGCAATCGCCGAAGCGGCAATACAGGCGGGATGCCGGTTCTTCTTCGGTTATCCTATTACTCCGCAGAATGATATTCCTGAGTATATGTCAGCACGTATGCCCAAAGTCGGAGGGTGTTTCCTTCAGGCTGAAAGTGAAGTTGCAGCTATAAACATGGTTTATGGGGCTGCAGGCGCCGGGGCGCGCGTTATGACATCGTCTTCAAGCCCAGGCATAAGCTTGAAGCAGGAGGGTATATCCTATATCGCGGGTGCTGAGCTGCCCTGCGTAATTGTCAACATGATGCGCGGAGGCCCGGGGCTTGGCTCGATACAAGCTTCTCAGGGCGACTATTTTCAATCAACAAAGGGCGGTGGCCACGGCGACTACCATTTGGTGGTTTATGCGCCTGCCTCTGTTCAGGAAGCAATTGACTTAATGCAGACTGCATTTGATGTTGCGGATAAGTATCGTATGCCTGTCTTGATACTTGCAGATGGAATAATCGGGCAAATGATGGAACCAGTCGAAATTAAACAAGGTAATGCATCAGAGCCTGTAAAAAAAGATTGGGCAACTGTTGGATGGAGCGAAAAGGACTTCACAAGGCCGCGTGCAGTTGTTAATTCGCTTTATATTGAAGTAGAAGAGCTTGAGGAGCTGACAGGGAGGCTTCAGGCAAGATATGCAAAAATTGCAGAAGAAGAAACGCGCGTGGAACTCTATAACACTGAAGACGCGGAATTCATGCTCTGCGCATACGGAACTGTAGCCCGTATTTGCAAGACTGCTATTGCTCAGTTGAAAAAGCAGGGCATTAAGGCAGGTCTTGTACGCCCCATAACCCTCTGGCCTTTCCCGTATAAAGCTGTTCATGACGCAATTGCAGCGCCCAGTGTTAAGAAAGCGCTTTGTGTTGAAATGAGCGCAGGTCAGATGGTTGAGGATGTGCGCCTTGCAATAAACGGCGAAAAGGAAATTGAGCTGCTTGGCCACTCAGGCAGCCGTGTGCCGACTGCCGAAGAAATAGCGCAAAGAATCATTCAAATGAGGGGGGCTTGAGCATGGCTATCGTATTTAAAAAGACCTCCGTTCTTACGGACACAATTATGCACTATTGCCCTGGCTGCGGCCACGGGATTGTTCACCGCCTTGTTGCTGAGGCGCTTGAAGAGTTAAACCTGCAGGATAAGGCAGTTGGCGTTGCACCAGTCGGGTGCGCTGTGTTTGCATACAGATACTTCAACGTTGACATGCAGGAAGCTGCTCATGGCAGGGCTCCTGCTGTTGCAACCGGTATAAAGCGCGTTTTAGGGCCGGAAAGCTGTGTCTTTACCTATCAGGGCGACGGAGACCTCGCCTCCATAGGCGCTGCTGAAATCGTGCATGCGGCGCATCGCGGCGAAAAGATTACAGTAATCTTCATAAACAACGCGATTTACGGGATGACAGGCGGCCAGATGGCGCCTACTACTCTTGTCGGCCAGAGAACTACAACCTCGCCTTATGGCCGCGATATGGAGCATTGCGGGAGCCCTATTCGCATGTCGGAAATGCTTGCGACTATTGATGGCTCTGCGTTTATTGAGAGGGTCGCGCTAAATTCAACGGCAAATATTCAGCGTGCAAAAAAGGCCATTCGCAAAGCTTTTGAAACGCAAATGGCGGGCAAGGGTTTTTCAATGGTTGAGGTGCTTTCCACCTGCCCGACTAACTGGGGCAAATCCGCTGTTGAATCAATGGATTGGCTCGAGAGTTCCATGATTCCATATTATCCCTTAGGCGTAAAGAAGGAGGTTTAACCATGTTAGAGCAAAACTTGTTTGCAGGTTTTGGCGGGCAGGGGGTGCTGCTTATGGGGCAGCTTCTCGCCTTTGCGGGTATGCTTGAAAGCAAATACGTCTCATGGTTGCCTGCCTATGGACCTGAAATGCGCGGAGGGACTGCCAATTGCAGCGTGAATATTTCGGATGAACCGATTGGCTCTCCTGTTGTAAGCAAGGCGACCTCGGTCATAGTAATGAATCGCCCCTCGCTTGATAAATTCGAGTCTGCGGTTCAACCGGGCGGTATGCTTTTTATTAACAGCTCAATAATTGACCGTAAAGCAGAAAGAGACGATATTCAGGTCTTTTATGTGCCCTGCAACGAAATTGCTGAGCAGCTTGGCAATGCTCGGGTTGCCAACGTTGTTATGCTTGGCGCGTACATTGAAAAAACTAAATGCGTTGATATGGAAAACATCTTAAACGCGCTCCTTGAAAAACTCGGCAAGACCAAGGCACACCTTATCCCGCTAAATCGGGAAGCATTGGTAAAGGGTGCGGAATCCGTTCGTTAACTGCCTAAAAAACCGCGGCAATGCAAATGCGTTGCCGCGGTTTTTTCGTATGGCGGGAGTTCATGCGGCGTTGA
>JAKJBL010000040.1:14477-14836 GCA_022707005.1 Bacillota bacterium
CCCTGCCTTGGGCTGAGCCCCGCTTTATTAAATCCCCAAAAGGAGACTAATCATGGCTTTACAGGCGCCAAAGGGCACGCGCGATATTCTGCCCGAAGAAAGTTATAAATGGCAGCATGTTGAAGCGCTTATACGCGGCATATGCTATAAATATGGTCTGTCTGAAGCGCGCACTCCAGCTTTTGAACATACTGAATTGTTTTTACGCGGAGTAGGGGATACAACGGATATTGTGCAAAAAGAGATGTATACATTCCTTGATAAGGGCGGCCGCTCCATAACGTTAAAGCCTGAAGGTACTGCTGGCATAGTTAGGATGTATGTTGAACATAAGCTGTTTGCTCAGCCGCAGCCCATAA
>JAKJBL010000041.1 GCA_022707005.1 Bacillota bacterium
GGGCACTGTCTCAACAACGCGCTCGGCGAAATTGTAGCACTAGTGAAGATGCTAGTTACCCGCGATTGGACGGAAAGACCCCGTAGAGCTTCACTGCAGCTTGACATTGGATCTTGGCAACGTATGTACAGGATAGGTGGGAGGCAAAGAAGCGAGGACGCCAGTCTTCGTGGAGCCGGCCTTGGGATACCACTCTTCTGTTGCCGGAATTCTAACATTTAGCCGTGATCCGGTGGATGGACATTGTCAGGCGGACAGTTTGACTGGGGCGGAAAGAGTAACGGAGGCGTCCAAAGGTTCCCTCAGAATGGTTGGAAACCATTCGTAGAGTGTAAAGGCAGAAGGGAGCCTGACTGCGAGAGAGACATCTCGAGCAGGGAGGAAACTCGGGCTTAGTGATCCGGCGGTATGAGAGTGGAATTGCCGTCGCTCAACGGATAAAAGCTACCTCGGGGATAACAGGCTTATCTCCCCCAAGAGTCCACATCGACGGGGAGGTTTGGCACCTCGATGTCGGCTCGTCGCATCCTGGGGCTGGAGCAGGTCCCAAGGGTTTGGCTGTTCGCCAATTAAAGCGGCACGCGAGCTGGGTTCAGAACGTCGTGAGACAGTTCGGTCCCTATCCATCGTGGGCGCAGGAGATTTGAGAGGAGCTGTCCTTAGTACGAGAGGACCGGGATGGACGCACCAAGGGTGTATCAGTTGTCGTGCCAACGGCATTGCTGGGTAGCCAAGTGCGGAGCGGATAAACGCTGAAGGCATCTAAGCGTGAAGCCGACCTCAAGATAAGATCTCCCATCCAGAAATGGAGTAAGACCCCTGGAAGACTACCAGGTTGATAGGCCGGAGGTGGAAGTGCAGTAATGTATGAAGCTGACCGGTACTAATAGGTCGAGGGCTTGATCAATGTGATTTGCTGTTATGCAGTTTTCAAGGTGTTCACTCATGAGCACCCGCAATTGCCGGTGGTTTGGCTAAGGGGTTCCACCTGTTCCCATCCCGAACACAGAAGTTAAGCCCTTATACGCCGAAGGTACTTGGCTGGAGACGGCCCGGAAGAATAGGTAGCTGCCGGCGAACCTTTATCCAAAAAGCCCCGTATTTCACGGGGCTTTTTGCATATATTTTTTGCTTATAGCTTATTTATTCAGCTCTAAAAATTCTTCTACCTTTTCAAGCCGCGGCATTGCCATCATCCCTCCCATTTTTGTTGCGCAAAGCGCACCGACTGCATTAGCAAAGCGAACGCGCAGAGCTAAGGGCAGCTCGGGTTCATATAGCTGCATATAAATCGCAGCTCCCATAAACGCATCCCCGCAGCCGGTTGTATCAAGCGCCTTAACCGAGAACCCGTTTACAAAGCCCTGCCCTTTAGCTGTAGCGTAATAAGCGCCTTTTGCGCCGTAGGTGATATAACATGTTGAAATACCCATATCAAGAAGCTGCTTTACGCCTTCTTCCGGTTTGCTCTTTGGCACATCGAGCAAAAGCTCCATTTCGTCTTCAGACATCTTTACTACATCCGCATACTTCAAGCCGTTTTTAAGCTCGTGCACAGCGTGGCTGCGGCTCTCCCAAAGCGGAGCTCTGTAGTTTGGGTCATAAGAAATCTGTATCCCCCGCTGCTTTGCATAGCGCACAGCGTGATATGTTGCTTCGCGGCCAGGGTCGTGCTTTAATGAAAGCGAACCAAAGTGCAGGTTCCTGCAAGCATCAAGCAGCGAATAATCAAGAAGGTCTTTACTAAGCTGGGTATCTGCTCCAGGATCGCGCAAAAAAGCGAACTCGCGCTCACCATGCGCAGTAAGGCTAACAAACGCAAGCGTAGTATGAATATTTGAAACAAGCTGCACGCCGCAATCTTTGATATTAAACTCCTTAAGCGCTTCAATAAGAAAGCGGCCGAACAGGTCATCGCCGACTGCGCTTATAATCGCAGAACTGCCGCCAAGCGCAGCAACTGCAGCAGCGCAATTTGTTGGCGCGCCGCCTGGGTTCATTTCATACGTTGGGTTTCCCATAGAACCATGCCCTGCAGGCGTAAAATCGATAAGATATTCACCAACAGCCACTAAATCAAGCATAATGCCCTCCTGCTCATAATAGGCTTAATACCCAGTATAACACGCAGAACAGAAACTGGAAGCCCTGGCTAAAAAAGCTCCTGTGCCTGCTGCTTGATGTTTGCATTAAACTGATGTATTATCAATGACATAACATATATAAGTCAACATAATGGAGTAAATATGAAGCGTTCTGATTCTATCAGCAAGGCAAGGCACGCATGGTATCTTTATGATTTTGGCAACTCCGCATACGCTTCGGTCGTGCTGCTTGCGGTTTATTCGGCATTTTTTAAAAACGTAGTTGTCGGCGGTGCGGAAGGCACCAGGCTTTGGGGCATTTCTGTTGGGATTGCGGCAATTCTTGTTGCAGTTATCTCGCCCATCTTAGGCACAATCGCAGACTTCACGCGTTCAAAAAAGAAGCTTTTGATGATATTTACAGTGTTATCTGTAATTTTTACAGCGCTTTTGTTTTTTGTGGGCAAAGGTGATGTTTTTACAGGAATGCTGTTTTTCATTCTTGCTGAAATCGGTTATCGCGCAGCGCAGGTTTTCTATGACGCACTGCTTACGGATGTTTCAACGCCGGAGTCTATAGGCACCATTTCAGGCAAGGGCTGGGCTGTCGGCATGCTTGGCGGAATTCTTGCGCTTGTGCTTGTGCTGCTTCCCATTCAGCTAATAGGCAATTCAATGATTCCGTTTTCATTTTTAATAACTGCGGTATTTTTCGCTGTATCTTCTGTCCCCACATTTTTATTTGTTGAGGAGAAGCATTCAGAGCCAAAACCTGAAAAGACTAAGGGTCTTGCAGCAACTGCGTTTGTTCAGCTTGCCGAAACCTTCAGGTCTATAAAAAGCTACCGCGAGTTCATAAAATACATGGCAGCATTTTTAATTTATAATGATGGCATAATGATGCTTATGGACTTTGCTGCGATAATAGGCGCAACGCTCTTTGGCATGAACCAAACGGAGCTTATTCTCTTCGTAATAGTTATTCAAATAGCAGGCGCACTTGGCGCGCTCTATTTTGGGAAGCTTTCTGATAAAAAGAGCAGCAAATACGCAATTGTGGTATCTATAGTGATACTTGTGTTCTCCGTAAGCGGCCTATTCTTTGCAAAGAATTTAATTGCCTTTTTTATAATCGGGTTTTTTGCAGGGTTTTCTCTTTCAGGCGCGCAGGCGTCAAGCAGAACAATGGTGAGCCAGCTTGCGCCAATTGAGCAAACTACGGAATTCTACGGGTTCCTTTCTGTTGCAGGCAGAACCTCAACATTTATCGGGCCGCTCGTCTTTGGCACAATCTCCTTTAGGATGAACAACTACTACCACAACAACGGGTTTGAGGCTAACCTTGCAGAGCAATACGGGCTTTTATGGGCAATAGGCTCAATTGTCGTCTTCCTGCTTGTTGGGCTCGCTATACTGCTTAGCGTAAAGCGCGTTTCTGCAAAGGAGCCTTTTCAATATTAAAAAAGCCGGATTTCCGGCTCTTCTTGTTAAAACGGCAGCACACCTTGCGCCCCTGCTGATGCAGGGGCGTTTGCGATTATTTCCGTAACGCGCACCCCGTAATTATCGTCAATTACAACAACCTCGCCGCGCGCGAAAAGCTTTCCGTTTACAAGCACATCCACCATTTCACCTGCAAGCTTATTCAGCACAATGACTGAGCCTATATTAAGCGCAAGGATTTCTTTAATGCTTTTTTTGCATTGTCCAAGCTCAACTGTTACCTGCAGGGGCACATCAAGTATAAGGTTCAGGCTCCCGCCTGAAGACCCCTGAACGTTTAGACTAAGAGACGGTTCATCAAAATGCTCATAATGCATTGCCTTTACGCTTACGCGGCTCTTTTCATATGAAGGTTCGGGCACCCTTTGCCTTGGCGCTGGCATAGCTGCATGCATAGGCGCCTCCGGCGCAGGCCGTGCCTTTTGCACCTCTGGTTCAGGCTTGCTTTCTACGCCTTTTAGCAATACGCCCGCAAGCCTTTTGCCAAACCCGACAGGGAGAATCTGCATAATCTCGCTCTCAAGCAAATCCTCGATTATCATTGAAAAGCTGATTATTACTGTGGTGTCTTTGTTGCAGATAAGCTGCGACATGGACTCTTCTTCAAGCAGGATACGCTTAAGCGTAGGAGGTGAAATTCCAACTGGCACGCCGAGAATATCCGAGAGCGAAGTTGAAGCGGAGCCTACCATTTGGTTCATAACTTCGCCTATTGTTGAAAGGTGCAGTTCGTCAAGCTCTATTTCTTCAGAAGACTCGCTGCCTAAGAGCAGGCTTGTTATCTTTTGAACGTCTTCGTCCTTCATCATTAAAACGCTGTACGCGTCAACACCTGAGGTGTAGGAAACCTCAACAGCTACAAAAGGCTTTTGATAATCCTTAATTGCGCCTGCGCTTTTTGAAAGCATTACTTTAGGAGCTGTAATCGTTACTTTGCGCCCAAGCAGGGTTGAGAGCGTAGTTGCAGAAGTCCCCATGCAAATATTTGCGATTTCGCCTAAAGCATCTTTCTCATCAATGCTCAACGCTTCGCCATTGTATGATGCCGCCTCCATGCTGCTTTGAAAATCTGCCTCTTGGTTAATCATCTGCCGCAACCTCCCTGATAATTTCGGAAACTTTCACTGAGAGCTGTTTCCCCTTTTGTCCAATTGAGCCTTTAAACTTCGGAATATGCTCAACAAGTACGTTTATATTTGCGCTTAGCGGGTGGTCAACGCGTATAACATCGCCCACCTGAAGATTTAGTATATCGCCCACTGTTGCTCTTGTCGTATTAAAGAGCGCGCGGAGCGCAAGTTCTGTTGTTGAAATGCGGGGGCTTAACTGCGTATCGAAGGTCATACCCTCGTTAGCTGTATAACTGCTGCGCTCATTATACCAAAGTTTAGTATCAAGCTTTTTAGCAATAGGCTGTATCGCCAAGTGCGGTATACAAAGGTTTATAATATCGCTTACTTCGCCAATTGTTACGCTCATTGTTATAATTGATATAGGTTCGCTGCCAGCGACAATCTGTGCGAATTGCGGGCTTGTCTCGACTCTGTCAATTGTAGGGCTGATTTTTGTAATACGCTCCCAGCTTTCTTTCATGTATAAGAGCATCTGCGTAGAAACTCTTGTAAGAATAGAAATTTCGATTTCAGTAAACGGCTTGCCTGCCTGCTCCACAAGCCCGCCTGCCCCTCCGAGCAGACAGCTGACTATTTCATAGGCAACTTGAGCTGAAATTTCAAAAAGAACTGTGCCTGCAAGCGGAGGCATATTTGCAATTGCAAGAAATGTGGGCGATGGCAGCGAGTTGCTGAATTCGGAAAAGGTCTGTTCTTCTATTGAGACAACCTTAACCTCGCACATTGCTCTTAGGGCGCCGGATAAAAAGGTAGAAAGCCTCCCTGCGTAGTTTTCGTAAATAAAGTGGAGCATTCGGATTTGCTCTTTTGAAAACTTGTTGGCAGTTCTAAAATCGTATTTGCGCACCTGCCCTGAAACTTCTTCGGCTTCTGGTTCAGCAGGCAAATCCTGTCCTGAGGCAAGCGCAAGCAGCAGTTCATCGATTTCGCTCTGCGACAAAATGTCTGCCAAACCAAAGCCCTCCCGCTTAGCAAGATTTATACATATACAGTTTTACTGTAACACATAATCATTAAAATATACAGTCTGAATATTTGTAATGCCAAGCGCAGCATTCACTTTTTTTGTAATTTCCTCGCCAAGCACCTGTTTTATATCGGGCGCGCGCAGCTGTTCTTCGGTTTGCTCACGCAGTATAAAAACGATTGTATCGCGTATTATATGGTTGTTCTTTGCCATAAAGGCAGCGAATTCTTTATCGTCTTCAGCCTTGTCAACCTCGAGCACAACTGTAACCTTAAAAAGCGCATAGCTGTCCTTAACATTTGTTACAAAAAAGTCGCCTGGTGTATATGTGCTTACAGGAGGCTCCTCAGGTTCGCTTGGCCCAGAAAAAAGCATATATGCAGCTATGCCGCCGGCTACGAGTACAACTGCCCCAATTATGATAATCAGCTTTTTCTTCATGTTTTGCCTCCTGCTAAGCTACTAATTCGCGTATTACAAAATCAACGCGTCTGTTCTTTGCTTTGCCTTCCTCAGAGTCGTTTGCAGCTATCGGTCTGTATTCGCCATAGCCTGAAGCAGCGTATTTCATAGGCTCGATACTTGAATGCTCAAGGAAATACTTTACTACCTTAACTGCGCGGGATGTAGAAAGCTCCCAATTGCTCTCAAACCGGGCGCTGTGAATAGGCACATTGTCCGTATGCCCCTCTATTTGTATTAGTTCTATAGCGCCTTCGTATTCATCGAAGATTTCTACAATGTTCGAGAGCAGCTCTCGCGCGTCCTGGCGGATGGCATCCTTGCCTGAATCAAAAAGCGCAGACTCAGTTATATGAAGAATTATTACCTGGTTTTCTCTATGCACATTCAGCTGCGCGTCAAGGCTGTTGCTAACAATATGGATTTTTATACTCTGAAACAGCTTTGAAAAGTCATCTTTGTCTTTTTCTATATTAAACGGGGTTGGCTCAGGAGTTGGCGGAGGCGTTCTTGAGCGCACTAAATCCGCATCCCCCTCCTGCGGCTCGCCCGGGTCAAGCGGAGCTATTGCAACTATGCGCTGCCCGGTGAAGGACTGTACAATCTCCTGCCACTTTTGCGCGTCTATTGTTGAAACAGTAAAGAGCAGCACAAAGAAGGTCAGCAAAAGCGTCACCATATCGCCGTATGTGTTCATCCACGCAGGCGCGCCTTCCTCGGAAGGTGCTTCAGGAGCATTCCGTCTACTCATCATTTGCCTTTTCCTCCATCATTTCAGGCTTTGTGCCTATACCCTTAGGCGCTTCCTCAGTTTGGCGGATTTCCGACCTTGCAATGAACGCATATAGCTTATCGCGGATTATCCTTGGGTTTTCGCCATCCTGTATTGAAAGAAGGCCTTCGAGCAGCAGCTCCTTTTGCAGGGCCTCAGCTGCAGTCATAGTCTTAAGTTTTTTAGAGATTGGGGTAAACACAAGGTTTGCAAGTATAACGCCATAGAAGGTCGTTATAAGTGCAATAGCCATGTTCGGCCCAAGCGTTGCAACGTCCGATAAGTTTTGGAGCATTACAATGAGCCCTATAAGCGTACCCACCATGCCGTATGCAGGCGCAAAAGACGCCATGCTGTCTATAATCGCCTGCCCCTGGCTATGCCTGCTCTGGATAAAATAAATCTCTGCCTCCATAACATTTTTAACAAATTCAGGGTCAGCGCCATCAACTATGAGCATGACTCCTTTTTTTAAAAACGCATTGTCAATCTCGCTTACTGCATCTTCAAGCGCAAGCAAACCCTCTCGCCTTGCAACGTTTGCAATATTTATTATCATTTCTATATCAGCCTGCAAATCAATCGTTGTTTTTACAAACGCCTTTTTATAAACTACAACGAGCGACTTAAGCATTTTCCCCGGATAAGAAACAATTGTTGATGCAATTGTACCGCCAAGCGTAATAAAGATTGAGGGAAGGTCAAAGAAGCTCCCAAGGTTCCCCCCATCGCTTATTAAAATTGAAATAATTATACAAGCCACACCTGCAAGAAAGCCGGTAATCGTAGTCTGTTCCATATAGTCACCCCTGCTCTTTTGGCGTATTGAGCCTTTCAACGCCGAAGACTTTTTGCTTATAGGCAATTACACGTTCTCTCACCTCTTCGGAGGTTTCGCTTACTACAAGCTTCCTTCCCGACATCATTGAGAGAACTGTATGCGGAGTTTCCTCAACAAACTCGATTAAATCGCTGTTTACAAGAAAATGTTCTTTGTTCAGGCGGCTAAGTCTAATCATTGCTCTCTCCAAAGTTTAATTTGCGGGCGCCGGCGCTTATGCAGGCGCCCCGTGCTTTAATAAAAGTCTGTTATCGTTTTAGGTTCACAAGTTCCTCAAGCATAGCGTCTGTTGTTGTTATAATTCTTGAGTTTGCCTGAAACCCTCTTTGAGTGACAATCATGTCTGTAAATTCGCTCGCCAGGTCAACGTTCGACATTTCGAGCGTGCCCGGGTTTAGCGTGCCTGCGCCGTCTTCGCCAGGTATGTGAATTACGGCTACGCCTGAGTTTATGGTATTCCTGTATGAATTTTGGCCGACTTTTTCAAGCGCATTTTGGTTTGAGAATGTAGCAACAGCAATCTGCCCTATTACAACCTTTTCGTTGCTCCCTCCCCCGACTGACCCTTTTTTAAGACCTACGACAGCGCCAGTGCTGTCAATTGTTATATCGTAATAATCTTCGGAAAGTTTGATGTTTTCTAAATCGCCGCTTATATTCGGTGTTCCGTCCGTATTAATCGGATAGCCCTGCACAAACGCTCCGTTGCTGTTTACAAGGAAGTTCTCTCCGTCTGTGTAAAAGTTGCCTGCTCTTGAATAAACAGTTTGACCGCCTATCGAAAGCACAAAGAAGCCATCGCCTTCAATAGAAAGGTCAAGTGGTGCACCAGTGTACTGGCTTGCTGTGGAAGTGTGCAGTACATCAACAGTTGCAAGCATTGCGCCAAGCCCTATCTGCTTTGGGTTTGTGCCGCCTATAGTCGCAGTGCTCCCTGATGAGGGGCTGAGCGTCTGGCTGTAAATATCCTGAAACACAACGCGGCTTGACTTAAAGCCTACTGTGTTTACGTTTGAAATGTTGTTGCCTATGACATCCATCCTGATTTGATGGTTGCGAAGCCCTGTAATACCTGCGTAAAGTGAACGCATCATGGCTTTTATCCTCCATTAACTAATTTCAATAATTTCAGAAAGGGGGAATTCATGCTCCCCTGCGCTAGCAAAAGGTGTGCCGTCTTTTATAAAGAGCTTTGTGAGTATCCCGCTGAGCGTGTTTATATCGCCAAATTCATCCTTTTGGCTGAACTTGACGGTTTTGCCTATAAGCTGCGCATTCATTGCAAGGCTTGCATCATTACCTGCCTCATCAACATGCGCCAAGCCGACTACATTGCTTAAGGGATACTTCTTCTCATCTACTACGACATAGTCAATGCCGTTTTGTTTGAACACGCCTTCAACTTTGCCAAAAATAAGCTCCGGGTTAATTCCGCCTTTATCTGTATCGCTTACATAGACATACTTGCCAAGCAGCGAATATGCTTGAGTTTGCAGCGAGGATTCGCCAAGCGACTGGAGCTGCTCAAGCATTGAAAACTGCGCAAGCTGAGCAATAAAGTCTGTGTCGCTTGTCGGGTTTAGCGGGTCCTGGCTTGCCATTTGCGCAACAAGCAGCTTCATAAAGGCATCCTTGCCAAGCTTTTGATTTGCGCTGCGCTGGCTTTTTTGAAGTTCTTCAAGCGTTCTTGCAGCCGCTGGCTGAACCTGTACTGTAGTTGGCATTTTTGCTCCTTTCACGCCTGATATTCAACTGAGCTGTTTGGCAGGAGCATATGCTCAACTGCATCTATAAACTGCTCGCGCTGGCTTAAGCGGCTATTAGGCTGCCATTTCTTTGAGGTAGCCCCGCTTCCGCTATGATTCGGATTGTTCCTGCCATCAGTGAATGCAGAAGTAAATGCTTCAATTGAAACATCCACTGTGCTTACTTCAATACCTTTTGAGCGCATCTGCTCCAAAAGCTCCGGAAGGCCTGATTGTAAAAGCGCTTTAGTCGCTGCGTGCGCAGTTTTTATATGCGCTGCTACACCTGCTGCGTCTTTTACAAGCTTAATGCTGACCTCACCTAAAAACTCAGGCTTAAGTGAGATTCTAAATTCCTCTTTGCCATCTGCTGTGGATTTGGTTATGCCTTTTACAAGCCTTTGTATGTTTTCATCAAATGCCTCTTTTGTTAGCTCTATGGGGGTTTCGACAGCTTCTGCTCTAACATTTGGCTTAGTGGCCTCCCTTAGAGAGCTGCTTGCAAAAGCCTCAATGCCTGGACTTTGCTGCAGATTTTCCAAGGCATCAGGCACGGGTTTGCGCTCTGTCTCTTTAAGGCTTGCCCTTTCCCCTGTTTGCTTTTCCTGCTCCTTTACCCCTAAGGCAAACTCATTCTCCAAGGGGCAAAGATACCCTTCCTTCGGCGCTTCTGATACGCCTGTGCTTTCGCTTAAATCTGTTTCGGGCATCCCTGCCTGTTCGCTTACCGGAGTGAGCACAGCCATAAAAGGCAATTTAGCGCTGTTGACGCCAGATGCACTTTGAGCACCTAAAGCGCTTGCTTCACAAGCTTCGCTTTGAGCACCTAAAACGCTTTCTGCACCAGCTTCGCTTTGAGCACCCAAAGCGCTTTCTTCGCCATTTTCGCCCAAGTTAATTGGCAAAAATGGCGCTGCCTCAAATTTTTCTATGCTGCTTTCCCGGGTTTGCAACTCGAATCCTTCGAGAATGCCTGCAGCGGGTTCTTCGCTGCAGCACGTTGCAAGCGGCTGCATAAGGCCTGGCGCAAGCGCTGCATAAAGCAGTGACTCAAGTCCAAGCCCGCACATTTCGGTTTCTGTGTTCTTTGGTCTTTCGCCCTTTATTAAGCAAGGCTCCATGTTATTCAGGGCGTTTTCGCATATTGCCCTAAAAGAATCATTTAGAACCGGCTCACTTGAAACAGGCGAAGGCTGAACATCAAAACCCAAAATCTGCACATCGACAATGTTAATGATACAATCACCTCCCAAAAACGGTATATTTAGCTAAGCGCCTTAGCTTAGGCGCATAACGTCATTAAGTTAAATTTTTTTGGATTTATAGATTAGCTGCTTTGCTCTATTATTTTCGCAACCTTGGTCGCGAGTCTAGTCTGCATAAAGTTTAGAATTGCGGCTGCTTTTTCTTTGTTCATTTTAATTAAGTAACGCGCAATTATCGCTGGGTCTCTTAACCCCGAAAGTGCTGCAGCTGCCTTTTCTGCATCCATGGCTGCATATATATCTGCTGCAGCTGCAAACTCGAGCTGCTTGCTTTTTGCTTCTTCTTCAGAAGCCTTAAGCTCCTCTGCCTGTTTAAGCACCTCTGCTTCCCTTTTAACAAGCTCCTCTTCTTTTAGCGCGAGTTCTTGCTCTGCCTTTTTTACTGCCTGCTCTCTTGCCTTTAGCTCTTTTGCGCTGCTTTTTTGTTCTGAGGCTTCTGCTGCAAGCCTTTGCTCTTCTTCAAGGAATGCCTGTGCTTTAGCCTGTTCTTCATCAAGCTGCGCCTGTGTCGGCTCGTTTAGCTTTAGAGCTGTAACTGCTTTATCCTTAAAGCCGCCAATGTTGAAATATACCATTGCAAGGCCGCCCAAGACCATTAGGAAAAACAATAAAAACAGTATAAACCCGAAGCCGCCGCCTGATTTTGAAGGTGCCTGCTTTGCCTGCTTTTTTTCAGCTTTTACAGGCTTTGCTTTTTTAGGTTCAAGTTTTTCACGATTTTCTATTTTTAGGTTTTCAGCCATCTTCTGCCTCGCTTATTTTATTGAGGTCTGATAAGAAACAAAGTCGCCTATGTTCTTTTCTTCTTCCCTTGCTGCCTCAAAGAGATATTCTTCATATTGCTTTGCGCGGAGCTTTTCGTAGGTTTTAAGCTCTTTTTTGTTTTCTATCTGCTCTTTGCGGCACTTTTGCTTTTCAAGCTCAATTTTTTTGCGCTTTTCTTCAAGTATATCGAGGCAATCTGTGAGCTTTTCGCAGTATTGGCTGTATGAAAGCAGTTTATCGCTGCCTACGCCAAGCCGCATATCCTTTGCAAGGCTTTGCTGAGTATAAGCCAAATCTTTGCGCGTTTGTTCAAGCTCTGACAAGGTGGCGTTTAGCCGCTCGCGAATCTTCTGCATTTTAAGCTTAAGCTGCTCTTCTATAGAGAGCGCAATGTCATAAAGCGATTGGAGCGTGAACATAAAACGCTTCATTATGAGACGCACCCTTCCGTAATGCTTTTTAGCTGTTCAAGCGTTTGCTCAAGTGAAAACTTTTCATCCGAATTCTGCCTCAAGAGGCTGTTTATTGGCTCAAGATGGTCAATTGCGCAATCAATCTCTCTGTCCAGTACCCTTTTTATAGGCGCCTACTGCGATTAAATCCTGCGCTCTTTTATAAGTATGGAGCATATTTCGAACAATGCCTGCCATATTGTTATGCTCTTTCGAGGCAATTTCAGGCATGAGCCTGCTTACGCTTGCCAAAACGTCAATAGCAGGATAATGGTTGCTGTTAGCTAAGCTTCTCGAGAGCACGATATGCCCGTCAAGTATGCCCCGCACAGTGTCTGAAATCGGCTCGTTCATATCATCGCCTTCAACAAGCACTGTATAAAGCCCTGTTATAGAGCCTTGCTCTGCTGTACCCGAACGTTCAAGCAGCTTGGGCATTATAGCGTAGACAGAGGGCGTATAGCCCCTTGATACAGGCGGTTCGCCTATTGCCATGCCTATTTCGCGCTGCGCCATTGCAAAGCGTGTAAGCGAGTCCATCATTAAAAGCACATTCAAGCCTTTGTCGCGGAAGTATTCTGCAATGCTTGTACCAACGCTTGCGGATTTCAGGCGGATAAGCGCAGGCTGGTCAGAGGTTGCAATTACGACTACTGAGCGCTTGAGCCCTTCTTCTTTTAAGTCGTTTTCGAGGAAGGAGCGCACTTCGCGGCCGCGTTCGCCTATAAGCACAATTACGTTTACATCCGCAGTCGCGTTTTTCGCAATCATCCCTAAGAGGGTGCTTTTGCCTACGCCGCTGCCTGCAAAAATGCCTATCCTCTGCCCCATGCCAAGCGTTAAAAGCGAGTCTATTGCTTTTACGCCAAGCGGCAGCACCTCTTTAATAGGCGCGCGCTTTAGCGGGTTAGGCGGCTGGTTGTCAATCGGGTATGTTTCTTGTGCTATAAGCTCGCCCTTATCATCCATAGGTTCGCCGAACACATCAATCACCCTGCCTAAAAGCTCCATGCCAACAGGCACGCGCAAAGTCTCGCCTGTTGAAACGACTTTATCATTAGGCGCTACTCCCTTAAGGTCGCCAAGCGGCATTAAAAGCAGCTTGTTTTCCTTAAAACCGACTACATCCGCAAGTATATTAGAGCTGTTTGCGCTGCTGTAAATTCTGCAGATATCGCCCATGCGCGCATTTATACCTGCACATTCGAGGGCAAGCCCTACGACTTGGGTGATTTTGCCCACATATTTGCAGGTTTCTGCGCTTGTTATAAGATTTACATATTTATTGATGTCAAGGTGCTTAGTCATCGCTTGCACCATTAACGCCAAGCGCCCCTTTCAGCGATTTAAGCTGCGTTAAAAGCCCTGCGTCAATAATGCCTTCGCTGCTCTCGAGCACAAGCCCGCCTTTTTGTAAAGATGCATCCGAAATAACCGTAAACGGAGCGCATTTAAGCTCAGCGCTGAGCCATTCCTTATCTTCTTTGAAAAAGCGTTCGTACTCGTTTGGATGAACACGCAAAACAAACCGTTCGTTCGAAGTATAGCTGCGTACGATTTTAGTAAGAAGCTGTTCAAATACTATATCGTTGTTTTCGTGCTCAATATTAATAATTCTTTCTGCAATACAAAAAGAAAGTTGCAAAATATCCGATTCAAGCTCTGCTTCAAGCGCATTTTGATATGCTTTAAGATAAGAAATTAAAATTCTAAGCCGCGTATTATAGCCTTTTTTATATTTTTCTATTTGTGCGTTTGCTTCTTCCCTGCCTTCAGTATACCCCTTTTGCCAGGCGTCGTTTTTAATTTTATCTGCTTTTAATGTTGCCTCAGCAATGATTTGGCCTGCGTCATAGCGCGCAAGCTCAAGAAGTTCAGCGCTTGATTCTTGAGCCGCATAGCTCTCGTTTAAATCGGGCTGGCTATGGCTTAGCGGGTTTACTATTCTTGACCTGCCTTCGTCAAGGTAGTCGACAGATGACTTGTCAATTTTAAACAACCAGCTCGTCCTCCTGAGAGCGCGAAATAATTATTTCACCTGCGTCATCAAGCCTGCGTATAACGTTTACAATCTTCTGCTGTGCTTCTTCAACATCGCGTACGCGAATAGGCCCCATGAACTCCATATCTTCGGTTATCATTTCCTGCAGGCGTTTTGAGATATTGTCGAAGATTGCCTTTGTTACTTCCTTGCCTGCAGTCTTTAGCGCAATCGCTAAATCGCGGTTGTCAATTTCGCGAAGCACGCGTTGAATTGCCTGGTTTGTAAGCTTTGTAATATCCTCAAAGACAAACATCCTGTTTTTAACTTCTTCCGCAAGCTCAGGGTCAAGCTGCTCAAGCGTGCCCAAAAGCCGCTTTTCCGTGCCTCTGTCAACCGAGTTTAAAATTAGAACTAAGCTGTCAATTCCGCCTGCAATAGTTTGCGTGCCCATAAGCATTGAGGCGAGCTTTTGTTCTAAAACCCGCTCTGTATCTTTAACGTATTCGTGTGATGTCGCGCCCATATTCGCAATTCGTGTTATAACATTAGCCTGTTTTTCAAAAGGCAAAGAGGAGAGCACAAGCGCAGACTGCTTTGGCTCAAGGTAAGAAAGAATAAGCGCTATTGTCTGCGGATGCTCGTTTTGCAGGAAGCTCACAACCTGGGAACTGTCCGCCTTGCGTATAAAATCAAAGGGGCGCACGCGAAGCGCAGCTGAAAGCCGCGTTATAAGCTCATTGGCGCGCGCCTCGCCAAAAGCTTCGTCAAGCACGTCTCTTGCATAG
>JAKJBL010000042.1 GCA_022707005.1 Bacillota bacterium
CTCATGTATGATTTATCTCATTGCCGCTAAGTTGCGGCTCGCTTGTCCAAATCCGTTACGATAATTGGAGTAGAACCGTATCAAACGATAGCTATTGCCACACGGATTCTTGCATGATATAATGCTTATGTTGGAATTGTAGGATTTTGGAGAGTGGGCGAACCCACTCTTTCATTTTGAGGGGCTTGGCTGCGGGTATAAATTTTGGGGCAGTCAGGAGGATATGTATTGAAAACTACTGAACTTGTGCAAAAAATAGTTGCCGAACCTGTCTTGAAGCTCGGATATGAACTTGTAGATATAGAGTTTCAAAAGGAACAGGCGCGCTGGGTACTTACTCTGTTTATTGATAAAGAAGGCGGGATTTCGCTAGATGACTGTGAGCGGGTCAGCCGCGCAGTTGAGCCATTGCTTGATGATAAGGACCCCATAGCGCAATCTTACTTTTTGTGCGTATCTTCACCAGGCCTTGACCGTCCTTTAAAAAATGAAAGTGATTTTAAAAGGGCTCTGGGCAAAGATGTGGAGATTAAGCTTTATTTAAGGCGTGAAAAAAAGAAGGAATATATAGGCAAGCTTCTTGGATTTAACGCTTTGAGTATTTCAGTTTTGTGTAAAGACGGCAAGGAGCGTGAATTTGATTTAAAAGAGATAGCTCTTATTAGGCCGCATCTTGAATTTTAGGAAATACCTTCAGCTTAGCAGAAGGAATAATATAGTTAAAGGGGATGGCTGAATGAATGCCGAATTTATTGAGGCATTAAATGCAATTGAAAAGGAACGCGGCATCAACAAAGATGTTTTAATTGATGCTGTTGAAAACGCGTTGATTTCTGCCTACAGGCGTAATTACGGCACCTCAAATAATGTGCGTGCTGTTATTGATAGGGATACGGGAGAAATTCAGCTTTTTGCATCAAAATCAGTTGTTGAGCAGGTTGAAAACCCTCACAGTGAAATTTCTCTTGAAAAAGCGCGCAATGTAAATATACTTTACGAAGTTGGCGATGTGCTTGAAGAAGAAGTAAAGGCAAAAAACTTTGGCCGAATTGCTGCGCAAACCGCTAAGCAAGTGGTAGTACAGCGCATCCGCGAAGCAGAACGCGGCGTTATTTATGATGAATACGTTGAAAAAGAAAACGAAGTGCTTACCGCAATTGTGCAGCGTGTTGAAAAAAGCGGCGCTTATGTGGAGCTTGGCAAGACTGATGGGCTTTTAACGCCTAACGAAATGATTCCAGGGGAAAGTTTCGAGAGCAACAGCCGTATAAAAGTCTACGTGCTCGAAGTGCGAAAGACTAATAAGGGTCCCCAAGTGCTGGTTTCCCGAACTCATCCCGGTCTTGTCAAGCGCTTATTTGAACTTGAAGTGCCTGAAATACAAACGGGGATTGTTCAGATACGTTCAATTGCGCGAGAAGCTGGATTTCGCACAAAGGTTTCTGTCTCGAGCAATGACCCTCAGGTTGACCCGGTAGGTGCCTGCGTGGGGCAAAGGGGTTTTCGGGTTGAGCGTATAGTTGCCGAGCTTCATAACGAAAAGATAGACATTATAGAATGGGATTCCGATTCTGCGGTGTATATAGCTAAAGCGCTAAGCCCAGCTAAGGTGCTGATGGTTTATATAAACGAAGCTGAAAAGGCAGCCAAGGTAATTGTGCCAGATAACCAGCTCTCAATTGCAATAGGTAAAGAAGGGCAGAATGCCCGGCTTGCCGCCAAGCTAACAGGCTGGAAGATTGACATTAAAAATCAGTCGCAGGCTGAAGAGGCAATGTTTAGTACGAGCGAACAACAAACGCAGGATGAGCTTGAACAACCGGAATAAATGCTTTAAAGGGGCTTAGTTATGGCAGCAAAGAAAATCCCAATGCGTATGTGCATAGGCTGCCGGCAGATGCGGCCTAAGCGGGAACTTGTGCGCGTTGTGCGTTCAGGCGAGGGGAAGATAAGCCTTGACCCTACAGGGCGGGCGCCCGGCCGCGGTGCATATCTTTGCAGGGACGGAGCCTGTTTGGAGCGTGCCATGAAGAGCCGCGCTCTGGAACGTTCATTTGAACAAAAAATTGACTCTGAACTCTACGAAAAACTGCACGCGGAGTTTTTGCCCAATGCATAACTCTCAAAAGCTGAGAGGAGCGATTGGGCTTGCAAAAAAAGCGGGGAAATGCATCGCAGGCGATTTTGCAGTTACGAAAGCGTTAAAAGAAGGCCGCAAGCCTCTCGTAGTGCTCGATAGCGGTGTTTCAGAGGCAACAAGGCAGAGATATAGCTTGCTCTGCACACGAAAAGGTATCAGTCTGCTTGAAATTCCGGATGTAGGCTTAGCAATCGGCAAACCAGGCTGCAAAATTGCGGCGGTTGAGGATAAGCGCTTTGAACAATTGATAATAGATGCAGTAGCAAAGAACAGCTTAGAATAGTTTTAAATCAGGGTTAATCCGGGGGTATGAATATGGCGAAAGCAAGTATAGTAGAAGCAGCAAAGGAGCTCGAAGTACGCGCGCAGGAATTGTTTGCGCGTATTAGCCAATATCAATTGGCTGTGGGGGAAACTCTGCAAGGCGTACGCGAGCGAGAGCATGAGCTGCTTGCAAAGGAGGAAGCGGTGCGTCTTGAACGTCTCGAACAAGAGCGGCAGGAGCGCTTGCTTGAAATGCTTTCTTCTGATAAAGAGCTTGCGGTGCATATTGGAGGCGTTGATGAGTTCGAACCCGAAAACATTGAACCTCTTGAGCTTGAAAAGCCTGAGCCTGCGAGCTTAGAGAACCCAAAGGCCGAGGCCATCGTAGAGGCTGCTTCTCACAAGGGCGAGAATGCAACTCTCGACCTGCCGTTGACAGAAGAGCCGGTTGGATTAGAGACGCCTGTAGTGATTACAGAAGAGCTTCAAATCAAGCCAAAAACAAAGCCAGTTAAGGCAGAAGATAAGAAAAGTCCCGAAACTCCTATTGGCGCAGCGCAAAGCGGCTATGAGCAGCGTACTATTGACCCTTCGGTATACCAGCGCGGAGCCTCGCAGGGCGGTTATCAGCAACGTCCACAGCGGGGTGATTTTCAGCAGCGTTCCCAGCAGGGCAGCTTTCAGCAGCGTTCCCAGCAGGGCGGCTTTCAGCAGCGCCCCCAGCAGGGCAGCTTTCAGCAGCGCCCCCAACAGGGCAGTTTCCAGCAGCGCCCACAGCAGGGCGGTTTCCAGCAGCGTCCCCAACAGAGCGGGTCTCAGCCGCCAGCCGACTTTTCGCGTAAGCCTGCTTTTTCAGGGCATCCTGCAGCATCGGGTTTGCCTGCAAGCAAAGAAAGGGCGGGCGGCCATGACACTGTTAAAAGCACCTATGCGAAGAACTACGAAGCTGAAAAAAGAGCAAAGGGAAAGAAAGCTCTTCAAAAGGATAATGTACCCCCAGTGCGCGCAAATTTATGGGATGAAGATGTTCCGGCAGGAGGAAGCCGCAGGCGTCCCCGCAAGCAAGCGCAGCAGGTTAAGCCTGAGCCAATAATTATTGAAAAGGCGGTTATAACAACGGAAAACGTAACAGTTAAGGATTTATCTGAAAAAATAGGAAAGCCTGCAGGAGAAATAATCAAAAAGCTGTTTTTGCTTGGTATAGCAGCAACCATAAATCAGGATTTAGATTACGATACATGTGAACTGATAGCTTCTGAATATGGGATTACGCTTGAAAGACAAATTGCTAAAACTTTTGAAGAAGTACTGCATGACAGCTCTGAAGAGGCGGATGCGCTTGAGAGCCTTGTTGCACGGCCGCCGGTAATTACGATAATGGGACATGTTGACCATGGTAAAACTTCTTTGCTAGATGCAATTAGAAGCAGCAGGGTCACAGAAGGCGAGGCAGGCGGGATAACGCAGCATATCGGCGCATATACCGTTGATTGCAAAGGAAGAAGTATTACTTTTATAGATACGCCTGGACATGAAGCGTTTACATCTATGCGCGCACGCGGCGCTCAAGTAACAGATATTGTCGTGCTGGTTGTTGCTGCAGATGACGGAATTATGCCGCAGACTGTTGAGGCAATAAACCATGCAAAAGCAGCCAATGTTCCGATTATTGTTGCTATAAACAAAATGGATAAACCCGATGCTAACCCTGAGCGTATTAAGCAGCAGCTCACTGAACATGGGCTTGTTGCGGAAGAATGGGGCGGTGACACCATTTGTGTGGAGGTCTCAGCAAAAACAAATATGGGCATTGAAGCATTGCTTGAAATGATTTTGCTCCAGGCAGACGTGCTTGAGCTAAAAGCTAACCCTGAGAGGCTTGCAAAGGGGACTATTATAGAAGCGCAGCTTGATAAGGGGCGCGGTCCAATTGCAACTGTTCTCGTCCAAAACGGGACTTTGCGCGTGGGAGATACCATAGTCGCTGGCACCGCTTATGGACGCGTGCGTGCTATGATGGATGATAAAGGAAAGCGCGTTCAACAGGCGGGACCAAGCAGAGCTGTAGAGGTGCTTGGCTTTAGTGAGGTTCCTGATGCAGGTGATGTACTGAATGTTGCAGAGGTTGATAAACTCTCACGCCAGGTTGCAGAGGAGCGGCGTGATAGAATTAAAGCAGAGCAGCTTAAAAATCTGTCAAAAGTTTCGCTTGATGAGCTTTTCAGCCAAATCGCTGAAGGCGAAATTAAAGATCTTAACATAATAGTCAGGGCGGATGTGCAGGGCTCAGTTGAGGCAGTTAAGCAGGCATTAGAGGAGCTTTCAAATGACGAAGTCCGAGTGCGCTGCATCCATGGTGGTGTCGGAGCTATTACAGGTTCGGACATAATGTTCGCATCTGCATCTAATGCTATAGTTATTGGGTTTAATGTACGGATGGACGCTGTGGCGCGCGTATCAGCAGAGCGCGAAAAGGTCGATGTGCGTATGTACCGCATCATTTACAATGCAATTGAAGATGTGCAAAAGGCAATGAAGGGGCTGTTTAAGCCCGTGTTTAAAGAAGTTGAGCTCGGGCGCGCATTAGTGCGTGAGATCTTCAAAGTCACGGGAGTTGGCACGATTGCAGGTTCCTACATCCAGGAGGGCAAAATCAGCCGCAACGCGCAGGTTAGGGTAGTACGCGACGGCATAGTAATTCATGAGGGTAAAATAGCTTCTCTCAAGCGATTCAAAGACGATGCAAAAGAAGTCGCGCAAGGCTATGAGTGCGGCATAGGCATTGAAAACTTCAATGATTTGCTTGAAGGCGACACAATCGAAGCGTTCGTTATGGAAGAAATAAGCAGGTAAGTTTGCCGTTGTTTACAAGGAGTATGCTATGTCAGCAATTAGACAGGATAGACTGAACGAGGAAATAAAAAAGGCAGTCAGCGAAATAATCTTCGAAATGAAGGATCCAAGAGTCTCTTCTATGGCTACAATAACCCAGGCCGAAGTTACTAACGACCTTAAACAGGCAAAACTGCGTGTAAGCGTTTATGAGCAGGACGAGCTTGTACGAAAGGGCACAATCGAGGCGCTTAACCATGCGGCAGGCTTTATATCGCGCGAGCTTGGCCAGCGTATAAAAATTAGGCGGCTTCCTTCGCTAAAATTTGTTCTGGATACATCTATAGAATACAGCGTGCATATAGCGCACCTTATAGACAAGCTAAACGCGCAGCAAAAGGAACAGAATGATGATTGAAGCAGCCGCCAAAATGGCACAATGGCTTCGGCTCGAAGATGGCTTTACGTTGATTGCGCATACGTCACCTGACGGTGATACTATAGGCTCTTCTCTCGCAATGTTTTATATTTTGACTTGTATGGGAAAACGTGTGCAGGTTGTCTGTGAGCATATTGTGCCCTATCTTTACAGCTTTCTTCCTTATGCTGAAGCGTTTAATACGCCTGACACAGCAGAAAAGAGCTATAAAAATGCAATCGCGATAGATTGCGCTGACAAAAACCGCATGGGCAAGGCTGTCGGAATATATAATGCGTCTATGCTCACAGGCAGTATAGACCACCATAAAACCAACACAGCTTATGGAGACTATGTGCTCCATGATGAGAACGCCTCTGCAACGGGCGAGCTTGTGTTCCATTTGTGGCAGCACCTCGGAGTTGCTGTTGAAAAAAGCAAAACTGCTTTGGACATTGCATGTTCTCTTTTTACTGCAATCAGTACTGATACTGGAAACTTTTCGTACTGCAATGCAACGCCTGGCTCGTTTAGGGCAGCAGCAGCCTTAGTTGAATATGGTATTGATATCGCTGAGATTAACCGCTTGGTTTACAGGACACTTCCCATAGGCAAAACGAGGCTTATAGGCTATGTTTTAAGCTCCATGCGCCTATATAATGATGCCCGTATAGGCGCTGCAATTTTGCTTTGGGAGGATTTCTTACGGTTTGGAGCAATACCCGAAGATGTCGAAGGCATAATTGATTACATACGCGATGTTGATTCAATAGAAATTGCCATGATTCTGCGCCAAACACAAAAGGGAGATTTCAAGGTAAGCATGCGCTCAAAAAGATATGCGGATGTAAGTGCGATTGCAGGACGTTTTGGCGGCGGCGGGCATTTGCGTGCTGCTGGCTGTACTATGCAAGGGCAGCCAGAAGCTATACTTGAGCAGCTGCTGCAAGTTTCAACAGATGCACTTGGACAATGAGTTTAACGGAATAGTAAACGTGCTGAAGCCTCCTGGCATGACATCAAGGGATGTTGTTGATAAAGCCCGAAGGCTCTTTGAAATGAAGCGCGTGGGGCATGCAGGCACGCTTGACAAAGGGGCTGCAGGGGTGCTTCTTATTTGCCTTGGCAAGGCAACGCGTCTCTTTGATATTCTTGTTGAGAGGCAAAAAGAATATATTGCAGAGATTACCTTTGGTATTTGTACGGATACGCAGGATTCCTACGGAAAAATAACAAAGCGCACACCTCATGATGTTTCATTTGAGGGGCTTAAAGACGCGTTGAATGACTTCATTGGGAGGCAGTACCAAAAAGCGCCCGCATATTCCTCGTTAAAGTTTGAAGGCAAACCCTTTTATGAATTGGCTTTAAGAGGCGAAGCAGTGCCAGAGCGCCATCGCGAAATATGGCTTCATGAGCTTGAACTGATATGTCAGGTTGATGCAGACCGTTATTTGCTTAGGATAGTCTGTTCGCGCGGCACTTATATACGGACACTGTGCGAAGACATTGGAAATAAGCTTGGCACTTGTGCGCATATGTCGTTTCTGTTAAGAGCTTCCTCAGGCGATTATAATATTCGTGAGGCTTATACAATACCCGAGCTTGTTGCGCTTAAGGAAAATGGCAGGTTAAATGAGGCTATTACATCTATTGAAGACTCGACTGAGTTTCTGCCCGCTGTGCATATCAATGATGAGCTTGATTATTTTAGGCTAAAAAACGGGCAGACTGTTCTGTTGGATGGAGATATTCCGGCTGAAAACACCCTAACCCGAGTGTACTTAAGACATAGCTTTCTAGGAATAGGTGTAATTATAAGCGGCGGAGTGAAACTTAAAATTCACTACCTGTAAAACATAAAATGAACGGATAATTGGAGCATATATGAGCAAAACACACCCTGTAATCGTGGCATTAGGCATGTTTGATGGCATTCATATCGGGCATAGAGCACTCCTTTGCCATACTTGTAAGGTTGCCAAACAAAACGGGTGGCAGAGCGCCGTATATACATTTTACAACCATCCAAAGTCTGCCTTTGGTGCAGAACCTAAGCTGCTTTCCACAGTTGAAGAGCGGCGCAGTGCATTGCTCGCTCTCGGCATTGATAACATCCGTATGGAAACTTTCGACAGCAGCATTGCTCTGCTTTCACCGCAGGCTTTTGTTGAAAGGCTTCTAAGCGAATTCGATATGCGCGCTGTATCAGTGGGGTTTAACTATGCATTCGGCAGGAACAGGCAGGGCAGTGCCCATACTTTGCAAACGCTTGGAGAAAAATACGGGTTTAAAGTTTTTGTTGTTCAGCCCATAACCTTAATGCAGGAAACGGTTTCAAGCACCCGTATACGAGAGCTGATAGAAAACGGGCAGGTCTGCGCAGCATCAAAAATGCTGTGCGCACCTTATTCGCTTACAGGCATAGTTGAAGAAAACCGACATATTGGCGCAAGTCTTGGTTTTCCAACAGCAAATCTAAAACCATCGCCGGACAAGCTGCTTCCAAAAGAGGGCGTGTATATAACAAATGTGCTCCATAACGCATGTGCTTATACAGGGGTTACAAATATCGGCAGAAACCCGACAGTAGCAGGGAAAACGACTACTATAGAAACGCATATTCTTAACTTTTCACAAAGTATCTATGGTCAAGAACTGAAAGTTGAGTTCATTGAACGCCTCCGCGATGAAACATGCTTTTCCAACAGGCATGAGCTTGCAGAACAAATAAAAAGAGATGTAAACGCGGCTTTGATTTGGCAGCGGAAAAAGGCTGGCTGCAGACTCGCACAATGCGCAGATACCATAGTTTAGGAACTGTCAGTTTTTAGAATAGTCTGCCTTTGGCAAATGCCTGTTCTTTTTGGCAGAGATTATAACAGCAATTTTGCTAAACAAGGTATAAACTTTTTTCTACCTCAAACCTGCCTAAGGCGCATATTAGCATATAAGTTGCTTTGTATTATATGGTGGGCAATTAAACTTCCAGTTTACAAAGTATGGTCAGCGGCTATAAATTACTTGACGCTATGGGGTAATTGCTATAAACTGAAACTGCTATTAAATAAAAGGAAGGTACTGTTTCATGCCTGGATCAATTACAGAAAGTATTGCGGGGTTTTTCCAAGGCCCGGGGCTAATGATTGTGCTTCTTGTGGCCATGTTCGCAATAATGATTATTCCGCAGCGCAGACGCGATAAGAAAATAAAGTCAATGCTCAGCGCGCTAAAACCTGGTGACCGTGTGCGTACAATCGGTGGAATATACGGCACGATTGGCTCAATTAAAGACGATGTTGTGACGCTCGTTGTGGGGCCTGACAAGGTTCGGCTGGTTTTTGCGCGGGGCGCAATTTCTACTGTTGAGGATGTAGCTGCAGAAAACACAATGTCGGAAGAAGTAAAAGAAATTCAATAAAAGCAACTTAATTTATGCCGGCAACAGCTGTTGCCGGCATTTTATTTTGCTTTTTAGCATAGGTATTTCTTAAGCTGCAGAGGGGGTGTCAGGTATGGCCGCAACACGAAGAAGGAAAAACCCTGCCTCAAAGAACGGGCTTGTTTTAAGAATTATTAAGGCAGCATTATTCGGGTGTGTGCTTACTGTTCTTGCAATACTCTTATTTGCGCTTCTCCTTAAGTGGGATGTGCTTTTAGAGAGCAGCATACCTGTAGTAACGAGCTTTATTAAAGCGCTGTGCGCGGGCGCAACAGGTTTTATGGTAGGGCGCGGTTTGCAGCAAAAGGCGTGGTTGTTTGCTGGTGCCGGCGGTGCTGCGTATGTTCTTTTGGCCTTCATTGCCTTTGCAGTTTTAGAAAAGGTGTTTGCAGTGAACCTCGGCTTATTGGCGGATTTGTTAATGGGTTTTATCGCTGGAATAGCAGGCGGGCTCCTGACACAATTAAAGAAGACTTAAGCGCTTCAGGGCAAAGGCGGCTGCTTAGCTTGTTTTTTTGATGTTTGGGGCGTATAATAACACAGACTATTAACTTGAAAAAGTACGGCTTTGTGGCTATTGAATTGCAAGACATATTTATACGCATTATAGTTGGCGGAGTAAACTATACAGGGTGCGTCTTAAGTATATTAAATTGCTCAAGGTATGCCCAAAGCTAAAAGAAGGAGGCTTTTTTGGCTTCAAAACTAAAGATAATACCGTTGGGTGGTGTCAGCGAAATCGGGAAAAACATTACGGTACTCGAATATGGCAAGGACATCGTTGTAATTGATTGCGGGCTTATATTTCCGGATGAAGAAATGCTTGGTATTGACCTTGTAATACCGGACATGTCCTATCTTGAGAGCAACGCAGAGAGAATAAGGGGTATCCTTATAACACATGGGCATGAAGACCATATCGGAGCTTTGCCTTTTGCGCTGGCTCGCTTCAAAGTGCCGGTTTACGGAACCCGGCTTACAATTGCGCTTATTGAGCATAAACTCGAAGAACACAAAATTTCTGATGCAACTCTGACTTGTGTTGACCCGGGCGAAAAAATCAGGCTTGGCTGTTTTAATATAGAGTTTATTAAGACCTGCCATTCAATTGCAGGCGCTGTTGCGCTTGCAATTACGACTCCAATCGGTACTGTCATTCATACAGGCGATTTTAAAGTCGATTATACCCCAATCGATGGGGCGCCCATGGACGTTATACGCCTTGCGCATTATGGAGCCAAGGGAGTTTTAGCGTTGCTTTCTGATAGCACGAATGTTGAACGGCCTGGGTATACACAATCTGAGCGCGAAATTGGAAAAACCTTTGAGCATTATTTCAAAAATGCGCAAGGACGCGTGATTGTTGCTTCATTTGCCTCAAATATTTACCGCATTCAACAGGTTGCGGATGTGGCTATTGCGCACGGCAGAGATATTTGTTTCCAGGGCCGAAGTTTAGTAAATACTGCAAAGACTGCAATCAGTCTTGGATATTTGAATATTCCTGAGGAAAAACTCGTTGATATTGAAAAACTATCGCGCATGAATGCTGAAAAAATCTGCGTTATAACAACCGGCAGCCAGGGTGAGCCAATGAGCGGGCTTTTTAGGATGGCAAACTCCTCACATAAACTAAACATAGGCGCAGGAGATACCGTAATAATCTCCGCTTCTGCAATACCCGGGAACGAACGCGGGGTATCGCGCGTAATAAACCAGCTGTTTCAAAAGGGCGCTATGGTAGTATATGACCAAATGGCGGACGTGCATGTTTCCGGCCACGCATGCAGGGAGGAACTTAGGTTGATGTTGAACCTCACTAAGCCTAGGTACTTCATTCCTGTGCATGGTGAATACAGGCATCTTTATATGCATGCTCAGCTTGCTGAAGAAATGGGCGTAGAGCAGGCAAACATATTTGTTGCAGATATAGGTGATGTTGTTGAATTAACCACAAACAGCGGCAGAATAAGCGGTTCTGTGCCAGCAGGAAGCGTTATGGTTGATGGCTCGGGAATAGGCGACATCGGAAATGTTGTGCTTAAGGATAGGCGTCTGTTGTCGCAGGACGGGCTTGTTACTGCAATCATTGTAGTGAATAAGCAAACAGGAAAGCTTATGGCTGAGCCTGAAATTATTTCGCGTGGCTTTGTCTATATGAAAGAATCAGAAGTCCTAATTCAAGAAGCGCGCGATATGCTTAAAGAGCAGGCGGCAGCTTTTGGCGAGCGCCATCAGTCAGAATGGGCATGCATTAAGAACAATATTCGCAATTCATTGCGCGAATACTTCTACAACAAAACGAAACGGACGCCGATGATACTGCCAATAGTGGTTGAAATCTCCTAACTTGCAAAATATTATGTATAGGTGTGCTAAATGGTTGAAGAAGCTGCCAAGGCGCTTGCGACTGCTCTAAAAAACAGCCCTGAGTTTAAGCAATATGCTAAGTTAAAAGAGATAGCTTTTAGGAAGGACTCCACACGTTCGCTATATGCTCAATATAAACGGCTTATGGTGCAGGCACAGGCATGCGAAGTCTCCGGCAGGAAGAATGAGGAATTGCTAAGTCAGCTAAATACCCTCGCAGAAGTGCTCCAATTCGATACTGAGGCTGCTGCATTTTTGCTAGCCGAATTTAGGCTTAATGCAATGTTAGGCAGGATATATAAGCTTCTTGCAGAAGCAGTAGGTGCGGATTTAAGCGTGCTTGGAGAGTAAGCAGAGCATAAGATGGGCTTTGCCCTAAGGTTGCGTGCTCTATACTGGCTTGCTATAATGAACTTATACAAAAGAGACTGTATTTATAAACCTAAGAGAATATTATGGACAAAACCGATAAGAAAGCATTTAGAATCCCGCAGTGGTTAAAAACAGCATGGCCCTATATTAGGCCGGTTTTAGTGCTGAGCATTAGCCTGGCTGTTTCATTTGTTGTGTTTTCAAATGTATATAAGTATATTCAAATCAGATATATACGTCCAGTAGATATTGACGACCCCACCCCCTACATGCTTGTTGTTGAAAACAGCGACTCTGCCAGCCGGATTGCATCAAAACTATATGAAGCCTGTGGCGAAGGAGAAAGCGGCATTATCTCCAATAAGGCAGTCTTCAAAGTATATGTGGACTTTGTCGGCAAGGCGAACAAACTCAAGGCAGGGACATATATCCTATCCAAGAATATGGATATACCCCAGATTGTTGATATCATTTGTGCCGGCAACCCGCCCAAGCCAACAGTTAAGTTTACTGTGCAGGAAGGCTTTACAATAAGCGGCGTCCTTTGGGCGCTTGATAAAGCGGGTATTAAAATAGATGAAGAGGCGTTTCGCTCGCTCTGCAACGAAACTGCGATGTTTTCGAAGTATTCTTTTGTTGAACAGCTCACAAATCGCCCTGATAAAGAGCGTGATTATGCGCTTGAGGGCTATCTCTTCCCTGACACTTACGAAGTATTCATAGATGTAAGGCCTGAAGCAGTAATAAACAAGATGCTCATGCGCTTTTACGAAATATTCACAGATGAATACATAGCCCGCGCAAAAGAACTGAATTTGAGCATTGACGATGTCGTTACCCTTGCCTCTATTATCGAAAGAGAAGCGTCCGTTGATGAAGATTTCTATAAGGTATCTGCAGTCTTCCATAATAGACTTGCAGATGGTCAGAAGCTTGAGTCCTGCGCAACAATGCAATACGCTCTAAAAGTTAACAAATATGTATACACTGAACAAGAGCGCGCAACGCAGTCGCCTTACAATACATATTTGTACGAAGGACTTCCCGCAGGCCCTGTATCAAACCCCGGCAAAAGGGCAATTGAGGCTGCGCTTTATCCAAATCAGGAGTATTTAGACAAGAAGTATAAGTATTTTTGCAATATGGATTTGCCTGAAAACAAGTCATTGATATTTGCAAAAACTTTTGAAGAGCATCGGGCAAATGTCGAACGCTATTCTAAGTTCTGGTAATCTATTCTTATTTCAACAACCTGTAAAGATATGCTTGCTGAGATACGCATAGCTGTGCGTATTAAATTATGCCGTTAGCTTGCTGCAGGTTAGCTGAAACTAAGCATTGTTGGAGTCAGGCTCTAATAGCGGCAAGTCTTTACTTAACAATAAATTAATAAAAATATGTGCATGTGCATGATAAGATTAGCATGAAGACCGTGGGACAGTATATAGAAAGGCAGGGGTTCGTATGAGATGGCTTAAAAGCGCTATGCTCGTTTGTGCAGCCGGTATCTGCATAACAGCCTGCACTTTTGCGCCTTCTTTAGAGCAGACTGCTTCAGCTTTAAAGCAAGCAGCCGCTCCTGTGCCGGGTCAGACAGCCCTATCTGAAGAGACCGTCAGCGCATTTCAAGATGAGCCCGAGCCTGCTCCTTCTGCCTCTCCTGTTGAAGAGACCGAACTAAACCCCAAAGCCAAGGCTGAGCACGCAAGTGAAGAAGCATATAGCGATAAGGCGCTAAGCGCAGCTGCAATAGCCCCATCAACTGAAGATTTAGAAGAATTCTTGGGAGACAAGGGTGCAGAAAAAGATGATTTAACGAGTACGGATTGCTCAAAGTACGCATTGCAGCCTTTAGATGCTGCCCCTATAATTTCGGATGGGGAGAATAGCTCGCGGGAGAAAGACCTAAAACAAACGCTTGAACGTTTTGGGCTCACTTCTGAGCTTGAAATTGAAAAGGTAAAAGTAACATTTAATTCTGATGCTTTGTTTTCTTGTTTAGTTTTTAGCGGTTCTTCGAAACAGGCCTCCCTAAGGCCTATAACTATCGATAAGGCAACGGGTTCTGAGTGCAGGCTTGCGGACTTTTTCTCACACACAGACACGAGCTGGAAGGCGCTCCTGCGTGATATAGTTTATGATGAGGCTCTTGCACGGGGGCTTACGCTTCTATGCGATATTCCGCCGGTTCCAGGAAATCACCCTTTTTATATTGACAAAGGTGTGATAGTCCTTGTATACAGACCATTTGAAATAACTACATTTGAAGCGGGCTCTCCCTGCTTTGAGCTTCCTATGGATGAGATTGGGCCATATTTGACCGGCGCTTATGGTATTGGGGCTTAACCAATCCAATATGGAATATTATAAGCGCAAATCCGCTTAGCTTTAATGTCTGTATCTCCGCCGGAGAGACTTAAAAGTCGAAAATGTCTTTGTGATAAAAATTCATTTAAAAGCCATATAAATAGATTCTTAAGGCGTTTCGAGCCAAGCCTCTATTAAAAGCTGTTTTTCGCAATGCCGCAGCTTCTTGATGTATGCTTCATGTGCCTGCGCTTCACTGCGAGAAGTGTGTCTTTTTGAATATACAAGCTTTACCGGCTGCCGACCCCGAACGTATTTTGCGCCTTTGCCTAAGTTGTGCAGAGCTATGCGGGCTGTTACATCTGCTGCATAGCCTGTGTAGAGTGTGTTATCTTTGCAAAGGATTATATATGTGTAATAGGTTTTCTTCTCCATGGCTATAGAATATCATATTCGTATGAACAGCGCAGCTGTACTAAGGTTTTGCATTCAAGCTTCTTATATGGGAACTGTCTAAAAAGAACATCAAATGGTTCTACTCCCGAAATCGTCGTAATCGAGGTATAATGGTTACGGTGATGAAGAATGGAAGCAAGAATAGAAGGGAT
>JAKJBL010000043.1 GCA_022707005.1 Bacillota bacterium
TTCTTCGTCAAAAGAAATCTGTTTTACGCTTTCAAGCCCTGTATATACTATTGCCTTAAATGAAGTTGCAATGGTTTCGCCTGCAGCAATATGCCGTATTGTTCCATTTGCTTTAGCTGTTCTAATTCTGTCTGTATAGCTGTTCCAAAATTCAACGCTTATATTGTATGTTCTGCCATACCACGGATAGCCCAAGTTCCCGTTGCAGGCCTGCCAATATGTAATATACGGGAAAACATCAAGCTCAAAGCAAAAGCCTATTCCAAGCTTTAAGCGGGTATTAGTAAGCGCAAACCAGCCCTCCCTAAGCCCCCTTAAATAATAAATATCAGAGCAGGGCTTGCCTGCCTTTGGCATAAGGCTTAAATCAATAAGCTCATTATTTTTGCTTAATGCTTTTGGCCATTTGCCGGAAAACTCAGGCTCAAAATGCGCAGTAGGCGAGTTGAAAAAATCGCTTGTCGAAAACTCCTCAGCAGGTATGTCGAGCCTGCAGCAGTCATCTAAAAACGGGCTGCCGAAAGACGGGTGCTGCGCCCATAAAAACTCAAGCTCCTCTTCACCTTCGTTTGTAAGCCATTCCTTAAAGCCAAGCGCAAGGGAGTCATGCTTTAAGCTTAGGCGCTTCTTTATATGAAACGGAGTGCGTACAGCAAAGCATTCAAACTCGACTTCTATCAAATCTTTTGTATCCTCAATAACTTTATAGCTCCAGGGGATTGTAGAAACTTCGCCGTGGAGCCCTAACTGGCAGCCCTTATAAGAAGCCGGCCCTCCTGCAGGCAAAAGCTCCTGGAAGCCGCCATAGTAGTTGTCGAGGTAAGTGCATTCGTCATTGTACGCAGTAGGTATGTACTTGTTTGCTTCGCGCAGGCGGGTAGGGGATTTCCAAATAAAATCAATATCCATAGGCTTGTAGATTATTTCGTAAATATCCGCGCCCTTATCAACAAGAACTGTAACTTTAAGCAAGTTGTTTTCAAGAGTAAGAAATTGATAGCCCTTGTGCATAAACGAGAAGAGCCTGCAGCCATAGTTGCGCCAAGAAGAATAATCCATTTCACTATCCCCCTGAAGTTAATTTATCGAGAAGTAAAACCGCTCTATTTGTCGAGAAGGCCTTCCATGACCTGTTTAAGCGAGCCGCAGTTTTCCGCAATCCACGCATCCTCAGTCGGCGGGCAGCCCCCGACATATAAATAATCGTCCTCATATTTTTTAAGGCAGCTGCCTATTAAAATTTTCGTGCCTGCGTCTTTATATTCCTCCGGGTGAACATTGGGGCCTACGAAAATCGTAACCTTTTCAAACTCATTAAGCCTGTCTTTAAGCTCTGCTAAGGAGTTGCCAAGCTCGTTTAAGCAAATGCTGCAAGGGTTGCCCTGCACAATAGAAATTTTGCCATTGCTTGCCTTTGCTATTTCAAAAGGGTTCTGCGGCTTTGAAAACGTAAAGAAGCATTTAAGCTCTTTAATAAATTCCTCAAGTTCAAGACCAACGACTTCGATTTTATTTAAATCTATATTGCCTAAGCCGCGCTTGTTTGCAAGGCTTAAATGCTCCACCTCGCCTGCGTCAAAGCCCATAATGCTGCTGCAGACTGCATCGGTTGCAACTGTATCTAAGCCTGCAAGTATAAGACCTACAGGATAGCTAACCTTTTTAGTCATATCTCTGCCAAAAGTGCAGTCAAGCACTGTAAGCACAGGCGGCAGAACGCTGTTTAAATCAACTATCCCTTGGTTTAAGCCCTCAGTGTGGAACTTCCGCTTCCACTTTGGGCTTATTACGCCCTTCATATTCTTCATGCCAAGCGTAACTGTTGTAATGTTCGCGCTTTTCATAGTTGCAGCGCTTATTATTAAATCCGCCTCTGCCGCATATTTTGAAATTGGGATTTCAGTAAAATAGCCGCCTTCAGGCACTCTTTTTATAACATGCTCGCTATGGCGCAAACTTACAAGCTCAGCGCCTGCCATTTTTGCGATATTTTCCATGCCATAATGCGAATATGCGGCTTTTTCGCTTGTAGGGATTGCAGGGTCTTCGCCTAAAAGCACCCTGCAGCCATATTCAGAAAACAGCTTTGCAATTGCCCATGTTACAGCAGGGTTCGTATAGTCAAGCGGCTCAGGCTTTGCAATATTCGGCTTTACGAGCACAGTCTTCTTGCGCTCAATAATGCTTTCTATGCCGCCAAGCTGCTTAAGCGCAAGCTCTACTGCGTCTAAAATAACATAATCCATTCCCTGAGGTAGGACTCTTACTGCAGAAACTATTGACTTCATGCCCGCCTCCTATTCAAAGTCTATAAAGTGCTTGTGTTATTAACTAATCAGGCCGCTCTTGCTTAAACGATAGCATAACTCATAAGCGCTGTTAATAGACACTACATTCACAATAGTGGATAAACATGCTTAAAGGGTGTGTAATGCAGCTTTGCTAAGCTAAAGCGCTAAAGGAACAAAAAAAGCGCGGTCGCCCGCGCCTTTATAATTTGCTTACGCCTTGAAAGCGTAACCCTTTTCAAAGGCTGTTTTATTTACTTCAATAAACTTGGGCTTTACGTTAAGCTCAATCGCCTTCATCCAGTCCTCATGCGAAAACGGCAGCGAATGCGCAAGCACGCCAAGCATAACCACATTTGCTGCGCGGCTTGTGCCGCTTTTTTCTGCAAGGCCTATTGCGTCAATTTCAACGACTTTGGCTGCTTTTGCCTTAACTGTTTCAAGCGCGTCTTCAGGATATTTTGCGCTGCCTGTAATTACGGGCATTGGCAGGATTTCCTGAGTGTTTACAATCATAGTGCCTGTTTCGGGCTTTAAGTATGGCAGGGCGCGGAGCGCTTCGAGTTTTTCAAACGCAAGCACTGCGTCTGCCTGCTCCTGCTCAACGAGGGTTGAATATACGGGGCTGTCGATGCTCATGCGCACATAAGTAATTACGCTGCCGCCGCGCTGGCTCATGCCGTGAACTTCGCTTACACGAACGTCATAGCCGTGCTCAATAGCTAAAGTGCCTAAGATTTTGCTTGCAAGGAGCGTGCCCTGCCCGCCTACGCCAGCAATAACAATGCCTATCATATTGCCTCTCCTTTCTTGACTGGGCCAAGCGCGCCAAACGGACAAACTTTTGCGCACAAGCCGCAGCCTACGCACAGCGTAGCATCAACAAATACGCCGCCCTCGACTTTTTTAATTGCAGGGCAGCCAATCTTCAGGCACATCCCGCAGTCGCGGCAAAGCTCAGGGTCGCTAAAGTACGGGATGCCGGGCTGCTTTACAATAAGCGCGCAGGGTCTTCTCGAAATTATTACGGAAAGCTCATCGCGGCTTGTTTCTTCTTTTACTACACGCTCAAGCTCTTTTAAGTCGAACGGGTCAACGACTACAACATGCTTTATGCCCATTGCCTTGCAAAACGCCTCTAAATCGAGCTTTGGCGCAGGGTTGCCGTGTATGTCGCGCCCGTTTGTCGGGTTGTTCTGGTGGCCTGTCATGCCTGTAATATCGTTGTCTGCAATTATTAGCGTGCCTATTGAGCTGTTGTATACCATGTTCAAAAGCCCGGTTATGCCGCTGTGCGTAAATGTGCTGTCGCCTATAACTGCAACGGTTTTCTTAGCGCTCTCTTTGCCAAGCGCCTTTTCCATGCCGTGCGCCATGCTCACTGAGGCGCCCATGCATACGCATGTATCTACTGCGTTAAGCGGAGGCAGCGCGCCAAGCGTATAGCAGCCAATATCTGAGCAGACTGTAAGCTTGCGTTTAGACAGCACATAGAAGAGCCCTCTATGCGGGCAGCCCGGGCAAAGCACCGGAGGTCTGATGGGAATATCAGGAGTTTGCATAGGTCCGGGTTCAGGCGCGCCTGCAAATTTTGCGGCAATTTTTCTGCTGAAAAGCTCGCCCTGAATGCCGGTTTTATCCTTGCCTGAGCAGGGGATGCCCATTGCCTTAATTGCGTTTTCGTAAAACGGCTCCATATCTTCGATTACATAGAGCGTTTTAACTTCTTTTGCAAAATCCTTAATAAGCGCTTCAGGCAGCGGATACGCAAGCCCAAGCTTTAGCACTGAGGCATTGGGAAGCGCGTCTTTAACGTAGTTGTACGCCGCGCCGGATGTAATAACGCCTATTTCCTTATCAGCCCATTCAACGCGGTTAATGTCCATTGTGTTGGCTGCTTCACTAAGGCGCTTTTCGCGTTCTTCCACATAGCGGTGGCGCATAATTGCCGTTGCAGGCATTGCCACAAACTTGCGCTCTTTTTTGTACTCGCGAAGCGGCAAGTCAACGCGCTCGCCCAACTCAACGATTGTGCGCGCGTGCGCTATGCGCGTTGTAACGCGCAAAATAACAGGCGTGTCGTATTCTTCGCTAAGCTCAAAGGCAAGCTTCATATAATCTTTGCATTCTTGTGAGTTTGAAGGGTCAAGCACAGGCGTATGCGCAGCAGCTGCCAACATACGGGTATCCTGCTCGTTTTGTGATGAGTGCATGCCCGGGTCGTCTGCTACTACAAGCACGAGCCCTGCGTTTACGCCTGTATATGAGGCTGTAAAATACGGGTCTGCTGCAACGTTTAGCCCTACATGCTTCATTGCGCTCATTGCGCGCGCGCCTGCTACGCTTGCTCCAAGCGCAACTTCAACAGCCACCTTTTCATTGGGCGCCCATTCTGAATATACTTCTTCGTATTGCGACATGTTCTCGTTGATTTCTGTACTCGGCGTTCCCGGGTACGCTGAGGATACGCGCACGCCCGCTTCGTATGCGCCGCGTGCTATTGCCTCATTTCCAAGCATTAACTGCTTCAAACGCTTAACCCTCCTTTAGTTTACTTATATATGGCTTGTGCAGGATGGTTCTTGCATACTTGCACATTCTTAGTATAAATCGCACAATTGCACAATGATAGCCGCTTTGAATGAATAGATAATATATAGTGAAGCTATTAGAAGGCTTTTGCTTTGGAAGCCTTATTCCGCTTGTTATTTTCACTGCGATTTGCTATTATTATTAGAAGTATATTTGGGGGAACATGCCCGTTTTCCGCATAAAGCGGGTTTTATAACATATAAAGCGTTCCCGCATATACTTATTTATTGTGGGTATACGGGGGAAAGAATGAATCAACTTCAGGCAGTGTGGCATCGTACACGCGAAAACCTTAAGGCGCAAATGAATTCCGTAAGTTACGGCACCTTCATTGAAGTCCTTTCGCCGCTTGCAGTTGTTGACAATACGCTTGTGCTTGAAGCGCCAAACCCCATGACTCAATCAACCGTAAACAAATACTATATAGATACGCTTTGTGAGAGCGCGCTTAGCTCGAACGACTGCATAGACAAAATCCTAATAGTGCTCCCGCAAGACAGGGCAGATTATATTCAAGACCCTAACCTCAGCAGCCTTAGCTCAAACCTGTTTTCAAAATACACCTTTTCAACCTTTGTTGTAGGCAGCTCGAACTACTTTGCGCACGCAGCAGCGCTTGCAGTTTCTAAAAACCCTGCAAAAGCCTATAACCCGCTTTTCCTATATGGCGGCGTAGGGCTTGGCAAAACCCACCTTATGCACGCAATAGGCCACAATGTTAAAAGCAGCAACTCGCGCGCTTCAGTTATGTATGTTACGAGCGAAACCTTTACAAACGAAATGATTCAATCAATTTCAACAAACCGAAATAAGGAATTTCGCAACCGCTACAGAAACGTTGACGTGCTCATGGTAGACGATATTCAGTTCATAGCAAAAAAAGAGGGCGTACAGGAAGAATTTTTCCATACCTTCAACACTCTGCATGCAGCAAACAAGCAAATCGTCATAAGCTCAGACAAGCCTCCGCGCGAAATTGCGCAGCTTGAGGAGCGCCTGCGCTCACGCTTTGAATGGGGGCTTATTGCAGACATTCAGCCGCCGGATCTTGAAACGCGCATTGCAATTTTAAAAAAGCGCGCAGAACAGGAAAATATGCGCGTGCCTGCGTCAGTTCTCGAATATATAGCAGAGCGCGTTCAATCAAACATACGTGAGCTTGAGGGGCTTTTAACGCGCGTTGTAGCTTATGCGCAGTTTAACAGGCTTGAGCTTAACGACAATGTAGCTGCATGCGCTCTTAAAGATATGCTCCCTGACAACGCGCCGCGTGTGCTTACGCCTTCAATAATCCAAGAAACCGTTGCTCAGTACTACGGCCTTAATTCTGAAGCTTTCCTTGCAAAGCGCCGCGACCAGGAAGTCGCCTTCCCGCGGCAAATAGCAATGTATCTTTCGCGCAATATGACTGACTGGAGTCTCCCCAAAATCGGCGATGCCTTTGGCGGCAGAAACCATACGACTGTTATGCACGCGCATGATAAAATCACTGCTCAGCTTAAGGCTGACCCTGCGCTTAACGCAACTGTAGAAGATTTAAAAAAGCGGCTTTTAACATCCTAAGCGCATTGAAAATTTACGCACAATATGTTCAAAACCCATGTGCATGCTTTCTTGATACTGTGCCCAATGTGCAAACTGTGTATGAACTCCCCTTTTATGCATAAGTTTTAAACAGAGTTAAGCACAAGAAGATTTAAGGCATGCTCTATAAAAGAATATGTTTTCTACATTTTGCACAAGCCCTACTACTACTACTGCTACACTGCTATACTATAATAAGTCGTACACGCTATACGCGCTGTTCATAAGAGCAAATTTTCAAGGCAAAAAAAGGAGCAAATTATGCGGCTTACAGTTGATATAAAAACATTAAACGCAGGCATCCTCACTGTAATTAAATCGCTTTCGTCAAAGCCTGTAATTGCAGTGCTTGAGGGGATTTATCTTCACGCAAGAAAAGACGGGCTGTTTTTGCGCTGCAGTGATATGACACTGCAGATAGATTGCCTTATTGACGCTGATGTTGACGAAGAAGGGCAAGTAGTTTTGCCTGGGAGGCTTTTTGCGGATATTGTGCGAAGGCTCCCCGGAGAAGCTGCCTCAATGAGACTTGAAGGCCGCACAATGAGCATACATGCAGGCAAGGTACGCACGCAGCTTCAGTGCATGGACCCTAAGGATTTCCCGGATATGGAGCTTTTAGGCGAAAACATAACATTTAGCATGCCCCAGCTTGAGCTTAAAGAAATGATACGCCAAACTATTTTTGCTGCAGCATCAGACGACACAAAGCCAATTCTTGCAGGCGCGCTCTTTGAGCTTAAAGACAATATGCTTACAACTGTTGCGCTTGACGGCTTCAGGCTTGCTTTAAGGCGCTATGCTACTGGCGCAGTTTTACAAGACAACGAGGCTGTCGTGCCCTCAAAGGCGCTCCTTGAAATTGCGCGCACACTCTTTGAGAGCGACGAAGCTGTAAAAGTCTCGTTTTCAAAGGCACATATGCTTGTAGATTTGGGGCATACGCGCATGATAAGCAGGCTTCTTGAAGGAGAGTTTATACGTTACAGAAACATTTTGCCAAGCGAGCATAAAACGCGCGTAAGAGTAAACAGAGAGGCGCTCTTAAACAGCATAGAGCGCGCAATTTTGCTTGCGCGTGAAGGCGTAAACAACCTTGTGCGCTTTTCTGTTGAAGAAGATACGCTTAAGCTTTACGCAAACAGCGCATTAGGCAAGCTTGATGAAGAAGTTCAAATTCATTTAAACGGCGACCCTATAGAAATCGCTTTTAACGCGCGCTATTTTTCAGACGTTATGCGCACATTGACTGATGAAGAAGTATACCTCGACATTAACACAAATATAAGCCCCTGCGTAGTAACACCCGTTCAGGGGAACGCGTTTTACTACCTTGTGCTCCCTGTAAGAATTTTTGCTTAACAGCATAGAAGCCCCACAAAGCAAGCTTTGCGGGGCTTTTTTAGTTACTTTGACTGCTGAAATAAGGCTTCTATCCCTTAAAACAGCAGAAACTTCACCCTAAACTTTAAGCCTTAGTTGAGCGCCTTGAGCCTGTTAAGGCATTCGCTGCAAATGACCTTTCCCTCAAATGTTGTAAGGTCTGCTGCGTTATCGCAAAAATAGCAGGCAGGATGATATTTCTTTAGGATAATTGTTTCTTTGTCAACAAAGATTTCAATAGAATCCTTAATGTCAATTCCAAGCGACCTTCTAAGCTCTATTGGGATAACGACCCTGCCCAAGGTATCCATTTTACGAACGATTCCGGTAGATTTCATGAAAAACATCCTTTCCGTACCCTTTTGATAAACGCATACATCCTCATAAATGCACACTATACAATAATACACATATTTCGCACATACAGTCAATACAAATATGTCATAGAATGAGCCTAATTTTGTAAACAAATTATGGCAGTTTAAGGAGCGGGTTATTTATGATGGGCTGGATTTTCAGCGTGCTTTTTTGTATAGGTACGCTCTATGCAACTTTTACGCTTGGGGGTGACGCAGCGCTTAGCGCAATGCTTTTGGGCGCATCAGAAAGCGTGCTTTTATGTATTAAGCTCCTTGGTACATATATGCTCTTTATGGGGCTGATGTCTGTTGCAAAAGAAGCAGGGCTGCTTATTGCGCTATCAAGGCGGCTTAAGCGCGTAATTTCATGGCTGCTGCCTGAAGCTAAGCAGGCAACAGGCGCAATAGCCCTAAACTTTGCAGCTAATATGCTTGGCATGGGTAATGCGGCAACTCCATTCGGCCTTGAGGCAATGCGGCTTATGCAGCTTGAAAACAAGAATAAAACTACAGCAACAGGAACAATGTGCGCCTTTCTTGCCATAAACGCCTCAGCGCTTGAAATAATCCCAACAACTATGATTGGGCTAAGGGCTGCCTACGGTTCAGCTTCACCTGCTGCAATTGTGCTGCCAACTCTTATTTCTTCAGGTACTGCGACATTTGTAACAGTTTTAATTTGCCGCAGACTGCTTAAAAAACGTTGAGCGCTGTTTTGCCGCTTTTAGCGTGCGCCTTAATTATATACGCCTCTATTAAGCGTATAAATGTATATGAGGCTTTTGTAAAAGGCGCACTTGAAGCGCTGCCAATGCTTGCAAAAATTCTGCCGTATATAGCCGCAATGCTTATTTGCGTTAAGCTCTTAGTTGACGGAGGCGCGCTTAACGCGCTTATCGGCTTAATCAGCGGCCCATTAAAAGCGCTTGGTATGCCTGAGGAGCTTTTGCCGCTTGCGCTTTTACGCCAGTTTTCCGGAAGCGGAGCAATGGCTATTGTTGCAGATATTTTTGAAAGATACGGCACTGACAGCGACTTAGGGCTTATGGCATCAACTATGATGGGCGCAAGCGAAACAATTTTTTATACTTTAGCGCTTTATTTTGGCTCAGCAGGCATTAAAAAAACAGGCTTTACGCTGCCTGTTTCGCTTTTTGCAGCTTTAATTTCAGTTGTAATGAGCGTTATTGCAATCCGCGCTTTATTTTAGGCTTCTATACCAGCAGGGGCTTATGTGTTATAATGCAAATATTAAGCCGCAAGGAGTAAGCATGCAAATTACGACCTATCCCTTCCCCCAGGCTATTACAGAAAAACATTTTTACAAAAAAACCGCAATTGTTGTAGATGTGCTGCGCGCTACAACAAGCATTGTAGAGGCGCTTAAAAACGGCGCAACCCAAGTTATAACTGCGCGCGACCCTGCAGAAGCAATGGCGTTTTATTCGCATTTTGGCAAAAAGGATAGCGTGCTTGCAGGTGAGCGCGGCGGGCTTAGAATCGCTGACTTTGAGCTTGGAAACTCACCTCTTGAATTTAGCGAAAAAGTCGTAAACAATAAAACAGTTGTAATTTGCACAACAAACGGCACTCAGGCAATTCACGCCTGCCGAGGCGCCTCAAGGCTTTTAATAGGCGCAATGCGAAACAGAGCAGCAGTTGCAAAAGAGGCGCTAAAGCAAAGTGAGGATATTACCATTGTTTGCGCAGGCACGCTTGGCGAATGCTCCCTTGATGATGTCATAGCCTCAGGCGGCATATTAAATGCAATTATAAAGCAGCTCGAGGTTCCGCCGGAGCTTAACGATTTTAGCCGCATTTGCCTCAGCCTGTATTCTTCCTGGCGAAAAGGCGAAATAGAAATGTCAGGCATAACGCATTACAAAAAGCTCTTTGAGCTTGGCTTTATCGAAGACCTAAGCTTCTGCTTCGAGCTTGATAAAACCGACGTCGTGCCAAAATATTCTAATGGGAGTATAAAGGGGTAGGGGGCTCCCAACCCTACCCGCGCATTCCCTGCCCCTCATTAAGCATATTTATTATTTCTTCCTGTTTTTTTGAAAGCGCGTCTAATCTGTTGTAGAGCTCTTCAATAAGGATTTCGGATTTGAGATTTGTTTTATAATCGTTTTGGGCGCGCAGCCTGTCCTTTTCTTCCTGCCTGTTCTGGCTCATCATAATTACAGGCGCCTGAATTGCAGCTACGCACGAAAGTATGAGGTTTAATAAAATATATGGGTACGGGTCAACTGCTCTTTTAAGCAAAAGCGTGTTGAGCACAACCCACCCCAAAAGGCATGTTAAAAAAAGCAGAATAAAAGGCCAGCTCCCCACAAACCTTGCTATTGCGTCAGCTGCTCTGCCGCTTATGGTCTGAGCGTTTGAATGTTCTGCGCTTGAATTTTTCGAAAGCTTCTCCTCAAGAAGAAGCCTTATAATTTCTTCATCCTCAAGGCTTCGTTCTTCCTGGTCTTCAAGGATTCTTAAGATTAAATCCGAGTTGCGGTTATAGTGCATAAAGAAGCCCTCCGTTTGTGCTTGTTATGAAAGGGTTTTATAAAGCCCCCCTACTCCCACTCCACAGTTCCGGGCGGCTTGTCAGTTAAATCGTACACAACGCGGTTTACATGTTTGACCTCAGAAAGTATGCGGCTTGAAATGCGCTTTAAAAGCGGGTATGGAAGTTCGGCAGCTTCGACAGTCATAGCATCCTTAGAATGCACTGCGCGAATTGCCAAAGCATAGTCGTATGTTCGCTTGTCGCCCAAAACGCCAACGCTTTTTATGCCCGTAAATACGGTAAAGTATTGGAAGAGCTCTTTTAATAGGCCTGCTGATTTAATTTCCTCGCGCAGGATATAGTCGCTCTGCCGCACAAGCTCGAGCTTTTCTTCGGTTACTTCGCCAAGCACGCGTATTGCAAGCCCGGGGCCGGGGAAGGGCTGGCGCCACACAAGCGCAGGGGGTATGCCGAGGCTCTCCCCCAAGAGACGGACTTCATCCTTAAAGAGCATCCTCAAAGGCTCAACAAGCCCTTTAAAGCCAATATCCTCAGGAAGCCCGCCTACATTGTGGTGGCTTTTTATTGTTTGGGCGGTTTTTGTGCCGCTTTCTATAACATCAGTATAAATCGTGCCCTGCAAAAGATAATCAGCGTTTAGCTTTTTTGCCTCTTCTTCAAAAACGCGTATAAACTCCTCACCAATGATTTTACGCTTTGCTTCAGGCTCAACAACTCCTTCAAGCCTTTTTAAAAAGCGCTCGCGGGCGTCAACGCGAATAATATTTATGCCAAGCTCATCATGGTAAAAGCGCATTACCTCATCTGCTTCAAACTTGCGTAAAAGCCCGTGGTCAACAAAAATGCAGCTTAACCTATCCCCCACTGCTTTATGCGCAAGTACGCTTGCAACTGCACTATCTACCCCGCCTGAAAACGCGCCGAGGATTCTCCCGCTGCCAACAGTTAAGGCAATATCCTTAATAAGCCCGTCAGCAAGGCTTTTTGGGCTGTAATCAAGGCTTAGGCCGCAAAGCAGCTTTAAGAAGTTTTTAATTATTTTTATGCCATCAGCAACAGCCTGCACTTCCGGGTGAAACTGGACGCCGTAGAGCCTGCTCTCATCGTTAGCGAATGCTGCAATAGGGCTTAATTGTGTTGAGGCGATAATTTCAAAATCGCGGGGCGCTGCAATTACTCTGTCAGTGTGCGTCATAAAGACTGCATGTTCGTTAAGCCCAGCTTTAACTATGCCTGTCTCAGCTTTTTCCATCCTTTCAACTGCGCCGAAAAACCGCGCTGCTATATACTGCATTCCGTAGCAAATGCCAAGCACAGGCACGCCAAGGTCAAAAACTTCGTCAGCGCATTCTTTTGTATCATGCTCGTTTACGCTGCTTGGGCCGCCTGTTAAAATTATGCCTGAGAGCGCGCTGCCTTTAATGCGCTTTATATCCGCATCATAAGGGAGGAGCTCGCTGTAAGCGCCTGCTTCGCGTACACGCCTTGCAATAAGGCTGCTGTACTGGCCGCCAAAATCGAGGATTACTATGCGTTCGTGCATTATTTGCCTCCTGCTAAAGCGCGACAATATTTACAAGGTTGCGCGCGACTATTATTTTTTTAACTGTCTTTGCGCCTAAAAACTTCGCTATATCCGCGTTATTAAGAGCAGCTTCTTCAATAGCCTCTTTTGATGCCGAAGTTTCTATAACCATGCGCCCTCTGAGCTTTCCGTTTATTTGAATTGCCATTTCAATGGAATCTTCTATAAGCGCAGCTTCGTCATAACCCGGCCAAGGCGTTTTATAAAGCGCAGCATAGCCTAAGCTCTCGTTAAGCTCCTCTGCAATATGCGGAGCAACAGGCGAAAGCAGAGTTAGGAGCATGTGCAGCTCATAACTTGAAACTTCGCCCTTTTGATAAAACTCATTAACGAGCGTCATCATTGCTGCTATTGCCGTATTGAACTTCATGCGCTCATAATCTTCTGTGACTTTCTTTATGCAACCGTGGAGCTTTGGCCGCATATCTGAAGTTTCGCCCTCTAAAGAAGGTTTTACCATTTCGAGAAGCCTATAAACGCGCTCAAGGAAGCGCCTGCACCCGCGCGCGCCTGTCTCGCTCCATGGAATAGGCTGGTCAAACGCGCCCATGAACATTTCGTAAAGGCGGAAGGTGTCAGCGCCAAGCTCATTAACTATATCATCGGGGTTTATTACATTGCCGCGCGATTTTGACATCTTCTCGCCGTTTTCACCTAAAATCATGCCATGGCTTGTGCGCTTTTGATATGGCTCAGGTGTTGGCACAACACCAATATCATAAAGGAACTTGTGCCAAAAGCGCGAATACAGAAGGTGGAGCGTAGTATGCTCCATGCCGCCGTTGTACCAGTCAACAGGAGTCCAATATTCAAGCGCTTCTTTGCTTGCAAGCGCCTCATTATTGTGCGGGTCAACATAGCGCAAAAAATACCATGATGAGCCCGCCCATTGCGGCATAGTGTCAGTTTCGCGCTTAGCCTTTCTGCCGCATTTAGGGCAGGTAGTATTCACCCAGTCTTTAGCGCGCTCAAGCGGGCTTGAGCCGTCGTCGCCCGGGATAAATTCCAAAAGCTCAGGGAGCACAAGCGGCAGCTCGCTTTCTGGCAGCGCTACCCATCCGCAGGCTTCGCAGTTTACAAGGGGAATAGGCTCGCCCCAGTACCGCTGGCGCGAAAATACCCAGTCGCGCAGTTTGTAGTTGACTTTGCGCCTGCCTAAGCCGCGCTCAACAAGCCAATCCGTAATAAAGGGGATTGCCTCCTTTGCGCTCATGCCGTTTAAAATGCCGGAGTTTACCATTGTGCCATTGTCTATGTCGCTGTACGCAGCTTCGCTTATATCTCCGCCTGAAACAACTTCGATTATTGGCAGGTTGAATGTTTTAGCAAACTCATAGTCGCGCTCGTCATGGCCAGGCACTGCCATAATTGCGCCTGTGCCATAGCTTATAAGCACATAGTCCGAAACCCAAACAGGTATTTTTTCGTTGTTTACAGGGTTTATTGCAAATATGCCCTTTAGAGGCACGCCTGTTTTTTCGTGGGTGAGTTCGCTGCGCTCAAAGTCGGATTTGCGCGCTGCTTCAGCTCTGTATCTTTTTACCTCGTCAAAGTTAATAAGCTTTTCGCTTAAAGCGTCAATAAGCGGGTGTTCGGG
>JAKJBL010000044.1 GCA_022707005.1 Bacillota bacterium
TTCAATTACATCGCCTACTGCGTATATGTTCGGGTCGGATGTCTTTAGCGTATCGCTTACTACAATGCCGCCGCGGCTGTTCGTTTCGAGACCTGCTGCTTTTGCAAGCTCGCTGTTTGGATATACTCCTATTGCAAGCACTATAAGCTCAGCAGAAACGCTTTTGCCGCTCTTTAAAATTACATTGACCATAGCGCTGTTTTCATCGTCTTCAAAGGAGGCAACGCCATCGGAAAGATGAAGCGCAACGCCCTGCTGTTCAAGATGCTCGTGAAGAAGCTGCGCCATTTCAAAATCAAGCGGCGCCATTACTTGATTTAATGCCTCTACTAAAGTCACATTAAGGCCTATGTGATGCAGGTTTTCGACCATTTCAAGCCCTATGAACCCGCCGCCTATTACAATGGCGCTTTTAACATCGTGTGCTTTAATGTAGTTGCGGATATTGTCTGTATCATTAACAGTCCATAAAGTCATAATGCGTTTGGATTTAATGCCAGGAATCGGCGGCTTTACAGGCGAAGAGCCTGTTGCTAAAACGAGAGTATCATAGCTTTCGGTATATGTTTCGCCGGTGTCTGTCTTTTTGACTGTAACAGTCTTTTCTTCGCGGTTTATTGCTGTTACTTCCTGACGAATACGCGTATCAGTATTGTATTTTGCGCGCATTGTTTCGGGTGAAACGAGAAGCAGCGAATTTCTGTGCTTTATGACATTGCCTACATGGTAGGGAAGGCCGCAGTTTGCGTATGAAATATATTCGCCGCGTTCGAAAAGGATTATTTGTGCAGTTTCATCCAAACGACGCATGCGCGCTGCACAGCTCGCGCCTCCGGCAACTCCGCCGACAATCAAGACTTTTTTGCCCATATAGAATCCTCCTGTAATTTGTAACGTATTTTTTTGCTGCGGGCATACCGCCGTAATTTTTAAAAGTACCGCGCAAAGCGCATATAACTGGCGCAGGCAGCTTATATTTGCCTAAGACCGCTATTCATCCTGCTCACAATAATGCTCTTTTAGAAGCGCTATGATTTCCCTTACACGCGGGTCTGCAAGGAAGTAAGTTACACTTTGGCCGGATTTTGAGCTGTCAAGTATCCCGTGCGCTTTTAGAAGCGATAAATGTTGCGATAAAGCGGGCTGGGAGATGCTGTTGATTTTTTCACCAAGCGCGCCAACTGTTTTAGGCTCTTTAATAAGCTCGCAGAGAATCAATAGCCGATACTCATTAGCAAGTACCCTAAGAAGTTTTGCAATTTGTCTGGATTTCTGCTCCATAATAGTCCTTTCATGCCCGACCAAAAGGCATATAAGAATATAAGCTAATAATAATATAGTTATAGGCTAAGACATTGTCAATAGAATTTTTGTGATTTGTTTCAAAATGTTTACTGCAAACAAAAAATGTTTTGCGGGTAATATGCTCTTGTCAACATATATTGAAAACAGAGAAGCTGTTATAAGCGTAAAATATACATGCTTGGGCTTGAGCATAAAAATCTCCGGCGCTTGTTTACGCCTTTTGCACAATCGGATACCTCGCTTTACAGGCATAACAGCGGTTTGGGGTTGGGGCTTTTGATTGTAATGCTCTAGCTAGCCGCTTTTAAAACTTGACATAATACGAGAAACAGGCTAAGCTATTTTTGCAAACTCAATATGCCCAGTTCGTCTAGTGGCCTAGGACGCTGCCCTCTCACGGCAGTAGCAGGGGTTCGACTCCCCTACTGGGTACCAAACCAGTACGTATGTATTGATACAACAGAAAAGCCCACAGATGTGGGCTTTTCTGTGTATGGGCTGGGGGGGCTTTTGGCTGCCAATTAGCCCGTTTTAACCCTGTTTTCTTTTTGCGATTGTAATCGGAATAGTGTTGTAGCGCCTATGTGTTATTGTTTTTGGCCAGCCTGCTTGGGGTAGCTTGTATTATTGCGATAATGCACTACGCCATGTTCGCAAAGCCAGTCAATATATTCTAAAACATATCCCGGGTCATAAAACCGGCTTTCTAACCCAACTAACCTTGCAATTTCATTTACAGTTCGTTTTCCATCTATTCTAAAAAGAATAAAATTGTCTATGCTGTTATAACCGTAAAGACCCTTATAGCGTTCTTTAATTTGCGTAAGCGTAGCGCCCGCCCTAAGGCTTAGTGGTTCGCCTACTGATGAAAGCGGTGAAAGCAAATCACGCACAGGTATACGCGAATCGGGAGCTGTTCTATTTTCTGTTTCTTTGCCGTTATAAAGCCGCTTTTGTATTTCTTCCATGAGAGTGCGCAAAAAACGTTTGTTGTCCTCAATTAAAGCATCCGCACCCTGTGTAAACCGCCTGATATCATTTAGCGCTTTGCAAAACACATTGAAGATATATGCATAGGCTTCATCAGAAAGGGCGCCTTCAAAGGGCAGTTTCTCTGTCAGTATGTGCAATTGTTTTAAGAATCGTTCCCTATTAAGGGCTAATACAGGCATTAAATCAGCTGCTGTGAGGTTTGTTAGGCTGTATGTCCAGATTGCAGCCATTGCTGTGGATTTTTCAAGTATTTCAGGGTCAATATTTCCAAGCTGGTCTTTGCTTGTATGGTAGTCTTTATCCATCCATTGCATCAATGTTATGCTTGGCACCCCAATAAAGGGGTCGTTATAAACCACATGGTCGCTGCCGCCAACGTAGCTTAAAATTTGAGAATAAAATGGAGAAACAAATTCTTTAATATTGAAGGTAGGTGCTTCACAATCTGTTATTCTGCGCACATAGGCCATTAAATCTATAATAAACGACGGCAGCGCATCGCACGGCCCAAAAATCCCCAAAAGGCCGGAGCGTCCCTCTTGTCTCCTTCCAATCATATCAAGATTTATTACTGCTTTAAAGTTAGTCAGCTTTGATTTCTTTTCATGCAAATACGCAAATGTGCCGCTCATTTCGGGCACCAAGACCATAGTTATGCCAAACCTGGGCTGTGGTAGACGTCCTGTTTTAATTAGACTCGAAAGCGAGCGAAAGAGCTCTATTGCGCCTGCGCAGCCTGAAGCGTTATCATTTGCTGAAGGTTTGCCGTGGCAAAGATGAGCTGTAACTAAAATTTCGCCTGTTTCCTTACCTGGAATATGCGCCTCAACTATTTCAAGATGTCCATCAGATGTACGCACTTCGATTTTGGCATCACAAAGAGGATATTCGCCTTCTTTCTCTAAGCTTATGCAAAGCTCAGCTAAGGCATCCCCCTGCCTTGGCGATATAACAAAACCAGCTCCCGGTATTTCATCCTCATCCCCATGCCAATAGAAGTTAAAAAAGCCCCGAGCATCATAAACGTCAGTTCGGCTTCGTGCATAGCCTTCAACGATGTGGTCCGTAATAATCCCGAGTGCGCCTTGTGAGAGTGCTTCCTTTGCGAGAACTTCCCAGGGTGCTGCATGAATAAATGCAAGTTTTCCGCATATCAGCTCCGGTGAGGTCTTTTGCCCTGATTTTAGCATTATTATTTTTGCATTGCGCACATCAATAGGGAAGCTTCTTTGTATTACGCACAAAGGCTCCTGTAAGTAATCGCAAAGAATAGTTTGCGGCTTGTTAAGCTTTAATACTGCGCTTATGCAGTCCCATGCATCAAATCCTCTTTGGCCTAAACGCCTGCTCCCCTTAGGTGAGGAGATATTAAGCAGGCGACTCTCAATGCATAAACCAGATAACACCTCAATGCAGTATTTAGCTGCATCATGATAACCTTGCGACATCTGGACGCGATGAAATCGGCTTATTTGCTGCACATGTCTATATAGGCACTTTTTATCTATCACTTTGCGAATTATACGCGCATAGTCGGCAATTTGCATGAGTCCCTCCTTAGAAAAGGTTAGGCGGGTTTGTTGTAAAAACCCGCCTTGCATTTAGCACATGGAATCGGTATAAACGTTGTGCCGGTTCTAAGCTACTTCGTCTGCTTGCCCGCGGTGTTTATATAGAAGTTTTCAGGGAAAGGGTCATTCTCTTTAAGGTCTGCAGGATATTGCACATCTATATCAAGAAGCTCTGTTACAAATACCTGCATGCATCCTTTTACGAGAGTGCCGGGATTAAGATGGCCGGCTATTGTACCTGCATCCCAAGCTCCGCCTGAGACAAAGTGCATTGCAACAAAGCTTTGTTCTCCGCCTTTTCCATCCGGCCGCACGCCTATCATGCCGCCAACTGCAGAAACCATCGTAAGGTTGGCGCACACAGCTTCACGTTCGCAGTACCAGTTTTCAGGGTTAACAGTATCAATTGTCCATTTATCATACTTACAGGGCTGGAAGCCGCCCATGAAGCAAGCGTGAACTTTACCAAAACGAACATTGTTGTTTTTGGCAAACTCAGCAAGTGCCAAGAGCGGGTCTGCACCTGTCATCATCCGAACAATAAACTCGCGGCCGCGGCGCATTTCACAAGTATGGTATTCTGTGAGTGTAGTTGCTGGCTTTTGCCAAGGGTGTAATTCGACCTGTTTCATTCAACTCTCCATTCTCCGGATTTATCCGGTTCAAATATTTATTGCTGCCGCTAATTCAGCAGCTGAGCCCAGGCTCTTTTATAAGCCAAGGGTATCTCTTCTATTGCTCCTCAAGGAGAATCCGCTTGAGGAATTGCTTGGTTCTATCTTCTTTGGGGTTATCAAATATGGCTTGTGGCGTGCCTTGCTCTACAATTACTCCTCCATCCATAAATATTACATTTGTCGCCACGTCCCGAGCGAAGCTCATTTCATGTGTAACCACAATCATTGTCACCCCCTCGTGTGCGAGCTGCTTCATTACGCCAAGCACCTCGCCAATCAATTCTGGGTCAAGCGCTGAGGTAGGCTCATCAAACAAAATAACATCAGGACTTATGGCTATTGCTCGCGCAATCCCTACCCGCTGCTGCTGGCCGCCTGAAAGCTGGCTTGGATAAGCGTCATATTTATCTGAAAGTCCTACCTTGTTCAAGGCTGCTTTTGCAATGCCCGCAGCTTCGGGCACAGGTACCTTGCGTGCAACAGTCAGGCTGAGCATAACATTTTGCAGAGCAGTTTTATTGTTGAAGAGCGCATAATTTTGGAACACAAAAGCACTGCGTTTTCTTATTCGATGTATTTCTTTGGAGGTGGCGTGTTTAAGGTTGACATGGATATCGCCTATGGTGAGCTCGCCCTGTTCTGCTCTTTCAAGGAAGTTTATGCATCGCAGAATGGTTGTTTTGCCGGAGCCGCTAGGCCCTAAAATTACCACCACATCGCCCTTATTTAAAGAGAAATCAATTCCCTTAAGCACATGATTATGACCAAAAGATTTCTGTATGTTTTTAACCGATATCATATTAGCCCCCTTATGTTTGCGGCAATGCCTTATAGCGCTTCATATTGTTTTCAATACGTTGGAACAGCTTCTCCATTCCGAAGCCCAGTAAGAAATAGACTATAAAAATTACGATATATGCTTCTGTATAATTATATCCGGCTGATGCCGCTATGCGCAGCTTACCAGTAATATCCTGTATGGTCATCATATAGACAAGCGAAGTGCTCTTAAACAGGTTAAGAAACTCGTTGCATATATTTGGTATGGCGGATACTAGAGCTTGGGGTATAATAATGTGGCAGTTTGCTTGGAAAGCATTCAGACCTACTGAACGAGCTGCTTCAGCTTGGTCTTTTCCAACGGCAGACAAAGCAGAGCGGAATACCTCTGTCAGCGTTGCAGTTACATTTAAAGAAAATACGAAAAACGCATATACATAGGGGTTTATTGAAAAAGCATCAAAATTCCAATTGAAAGTCTGTACCATATAATTCAAAATGCTGGGAAAACCTGCATATACGATAAATATCTGCACAACTAATGGAGTGCCTCGAAGAAAAGAGACTGCAACAGAAATCAGTTCTGAAAGCACAGGCACTCTTCTAAACCGGGTGATAGCGCAAAGAAAGCCTAACGGAAGAGCTATAAGCAGTGAAACAAAAGTGACGTAAAGTGAAACCGGCACACCTTTTATTGCCTCAATAATCCCTACCCTATATATAAATTCCCAGTTCATGCCGCTTCTCCCTTTCTTGAGCAGCTTTGCCCAACTTGCTTGCGTCGCCTGTCTTTTTTGTGCATCTTTTCCAGGCCGCCAGTGAGAGCCGCAATTATAAGCGATACCACCCAGTATATAAGGGCTGCCGCAAGATAGATTTCCAGGTTATGAGCACCGTATTCGCGGGCGTTAATTAGCTTAGCTGTTCCCATAACGTCATAAATGCCAATTGTAAAGCCAAGCGCTGTTTCAAGCACCATACCCACAAGCAGGTTTCCTAAATTGGGCAGAGCGATATATGCTGCCTGCGGGATTACAATTCGTGTTAAAGCCTGCGAAGCTGAGAGGCCAACGCTAAGGGCCGCCTCCATTTGGCTTTTATCAATGGCTTCATAAGCTGAGCGCATAATTTCCGAGAGTCTGCAGGAAGCAAAAATAATTAGCGTAAGTTCTAAAAAGTATATTTTATTTATTGCATTGAGTTTTGGGAAAAACTTGCCCAATCCATAGTAAAGCAGAAATAGCATTACTAAGAACGGCATGCTCCGTATTATATCTGTTATGCTATATGCAAACCCACGCAAAAGACGGGATTTGCCAAGCTTGCATAAAGCTAATAAAAATCCAAATACTGAGCCTATTATCAGAGTGGTAATTACACATAGAAGTGTTACCTGAAAAAAGGGTGGAATAAGCTTTGGTACACTATTGAATAAGTAATTCCAATCAAACCATTGCATGCTTTTCCTCCAAATGCCATCGTCTGCAAGTGAGGCAATCGGGTGCAGCGAGCAGCATCCGATTGCCTCTTAAACAAAGTCTGTAACTAGTCAAAGTATTCGTAAATATCGTAACCGAACCATTCAACAGCTATTTTTGAAAGTGTTCCATCATCTTTTAGTGCTGCCATTACGCCATCAATCGCTTTTACGAGTTCTGTTTGATCTTTAGTATATAGCACCCAGGTCTTTACAGCATAGAAGGGAACAAAGTAAAGCTTATCGTCTGCATCAACTGTGGACTTTAGCTCATCAAACTCAGAAGCGAACATAGCTGCGCCGTCATAACGGCCCTCCTTTACCCACTTCATCTGTTCGCCTGAAGCAGTGACCTCGCCTGCTGAGAATTTGAGCGGATGGTCAGGATGGTCTTCGTTATATTGCATGAAAACATCGTACATTGCTCCTGAGGTTTCCTGCGGGGTGAGCTTTAGCTCTGCTTTTGCAAAATCGTCCAAGCTTTGCACAGCATCAAAATACTTTCTGTTTACAGCAATACCTTCAACTCCGCCTCCAATGGGATACTGAGGGAAAAGGTACTTTTCGTTACGTTTTTCGTTATACCAGAAGTTCCCGACTGCTGCTGCATATTTGCCTGAATCCAGCCCAAGCAGCAGGGCATCCTGGTCAACAGCCTCATATACAAATTCGTATTGGGGTAAAAGCTCATCAATAAGTGTCATTACAGCATAGTTTTGGCCGCCAATTGTGCCATCTTCCTTAACGAAAGAAGCAGGAGGCTGTGCGCTGTTTATGCCCATCAGCACTTTTTCAGCTGCTTGTTCAGCAGGGGTATTTTCTTGTGCAGGCGCTTCGGGTGCAGCAGGTTCGGGCTGGGCAGGAGCAGGGGGAGGTGTTTCTGCCTGCGGAGTAGCATTGCATGCAGCTACCGAAAACAGTAACATAGTTGAAAGAAGTATGCACAATAGTTTTTTCATGAATCTATTCTCCTTTGTTTTTAATAGTTTTTAACTTATGCTCGCTACACCTGTACTGGTTAATTGATAAAAGGATGCCATAAACTTCAAAAGAACCAAATCCGTCCGATAGATATATTATATTAGCATGTTGTACAAATGAACGGTGTTGGTTGCTGCATAGTTCTGCTAAAGCTGGTTAAATTGAGCCGAAATTTACGAATTATAGCATATTATGAGGTTCTGCTGTGACAAAAATACAGTATTCCATTGCAGACTCTAAGTCAACGCAATTTCAAAAGTGCATTTAAGAAAGTCCACTAAAGCATGCGACAGGCTTTAAAGACACCATTTTCACCATCAGTTAAAATGCAAATAGAGCTCTAAACGACATAGATTTGCGGATTAACGTCTCAAGTCCAGAAAGCCCAGTGTGCATTTAAGTTAGATGATTATTGTCATAATAATCTATCAACCGCCTGCAGGCTTTAGCCAGATGCGCTTCAACGGATTTGAAAATGCTTTCGCCATCCCTTGCAAGCGCTGCTTCGATAATTGCCATATGCTCGCTGTTATTTGTTGAAGGCAGGCTCAAGGAATATGTAATGAATGATTGCATTCTTACAGAATAATCGTTTATGACTTGAAATAATGAATCTATTACAGGCGATTTTAAATACTTCCAAAGCATAGAGTGCAGGCGATTATCAAATTCAATATGGTCTGCATGCATTAGAGGGTTAGCTTCAAGCTCTTTTAGGCGCGTTTTCATCTTCAGCAGCTCATTTTTGGGGATGCGATTTACTGAAGCTTTCGCCACATGTGGCTCTAACTGCTTTCTTAGAAAATAAATTGTAGTAATATCCTGTTTGGAAGGCGGCCTCACGACAGCTTGTTTGCCTGGCTCAGCCTCGATTAAATATTCACGTTTTAGCAACTCTAAGGCCTGCTTTACAGGCGTGCGGCTTACATTGAATTGCTTTGCCAGGTGTACAGAGTTAAGCTTAAACCCGGCTTCAAGGCGACCAAAGAGGATATCAAGCTTAATGGCATTGTATATTTGCAATGTCAAGCTGTTTGCGTCCTGGTCAGAGATTCCGCTTAATAAAAAATCGTTATTATCCATGTATAATGGCCCTCAAGCACCTAACCCGCATACCTATAGTAAAGCTTAGCTTTATTATACCAAAAACAATGCTCCCTTGCCCGGTTTATATAAAAACTAAAGCCCGCGGCGTAAATGCCGCGGGCTGCACTTGTTTACCCAACCCCCTCACCACCTCTATGGGTCATCCTCAGCTGCAACTGCTCAGGCTATTTTTTTACAATAGGCAGCCAGACTTCAAACTGGTAATCTTCAGCCTGCTGATTTCCTTCAAAATATACTTCAAGTTCGGGTGCGTTTGCATATTCGTACCCTGAGTTTGGGAGCCATTCAGTAACTATGCGTTTTTGCAAAGCCTGCATAGCTTTAGGAAGGGCGCCTGCGCAGGTAAAAATAGCCCATGTGCAGGCCGGCACTATATATTCCTCCAACCCTGCAGGTGCAGGCATATTACTTGCTGCAGCTATATAATAATCAAAATCCTTTCCGTTCATACAGCTGCTGACACCGAGAATTCCTTTTGGTTCCTGATTCAATAAGCCTAAGATTTGATTAAATGTCCCGCTCTTAACAGTCTTTGCCCAAAAAGCAGGAATCTGTTCAAAGTTTTCTTCCACATTAAGTGCATAACGTTCTTTTGCCCCGACTATTCGGAAGGCGTCTTTCTTTTCAATGCGATAATTCATTTCAGCTTCTCCTTTGATTGTTATTTTGAAGCTGATGGGAAGGTAGGCTTTTAGGGCTGCCCCGGGTCTTCGTGCTTCTGAGGGTGCAAGTCCGTGTACGCTTTGGAAGGCGCGGTTGAAAGCGGTGGGCGAGTCATAGCCGTATTTTAAGGCTATGTCAATTATGCGCGCGTTAGCATTATGCAGCTCGACTGCTGCCCTTGTCATTTTCCTCCTGCGGATGTATTCCCCAAGAGGCACCTCAGCCAAATAGGAAAACATGCGCTGAAAATGAAAAGGAGAGCAGCAGGCAATCTGCGCCAGGCGCTGCAGGTCGACTTCGTCCTCTATGTGCTCCTCAAGATACACGATTGCTGCGTTCAGCCTGTCAAGCCATTCCATACCATCAACTCCTTTTCCCATAGTAGAGGAGATTTTGCTTTTCATCCTCTCTTTTTCTGCACGAATAAGAGAGATAAGCCCATAGCTGTTTTACCAAGATACACAAAAGTCCGCATTTGTGCACAGATTTAATTGATACTCTCCAGATAAAACAATATGAAGGTGGTAATTGTTAGGCTTGTAGCGATTTAAACAATTTCTGTCGGAATCTTGCTCCAACAAACTTTACCAAACAAAAGTGCGCAAACAGAGCCTGCTGCGCACTTCCTTTTGTTTGCCAACTTTACATTATCAGTTAAGATGCTGTTTTGTCGCCATGCCTTACTACATTTTTGTTGTTAAAAATATAGGGAGACCCATATGCGCAATTTGGTCGAGCAGTTCTTCAATTTCGTCCATGTGCTCATCTTCGTCTTTTAGAATCTCCTGCAGAATCTTCCGCGTGGCGTAATCGTTCACTTCGCCTGCAAGTTTAATTGCGTTATTATATGCGTTTATTGCGTCTACCTCAGCAAGACGGTCGTTTTCTAACTGTTCCGGAACTTCCTTGCCTATGGAGATTTTGCCCAGGTTGCTTACAATAGGTCTGCCCTCAAGGAAGAGTATCCTCCCTATGAGTATTTCAGCATGCTTCATCTCATCAATCGCACGTTTTTCAAAGTGTTCATGAAGCTTTTCATAGCCCCAGTCCTCACACATTTCTGCATGGACTATATACTGGTTGATAGCCGTCAATTCATCTGCTAACAGTGAGTTTAGCGCACTAACTAATTTAGAATCACCCTTCATTTTTTGCCTCCTAATTATTTGGGGAAAGCCATATCCGGCTGCCCACTATATGGTACTATGCCAATATAATACCACCTTCTGCAGTTATCAGCAACGGACAAAACCAAGGTATACTTGGTATTATGATTTAGTTCATCAGAGCTTCCATTAAGCTATTTGCAGCTTAATCTCCATAAAACAAAAAGCAAGTAAGCTGCTAAGCAAGCATTTCCGATGCTGCCATTTCCTTTTATTCTTCATTGCGTGCTTTCTGCTCTTTTGATATAATTCAGCAGTATCAAGCCGAAATTAGGTATTTTATATGAACACTACCCGTAAAAGCATTTTGACGAACGCGCTCTTGGCTACAGTTGGTTTATTCTTTTTTGGATTTGGGGTCTATCTCACCATACAGGCGAATATTGGCGTTGGGCCATGGGATGCGCTGAGCCTTGGGCTATCGAAAACCTTCGGTATAAAATACGGCACTGCCTCAATTACAGTCTCTTTTATTATTCTGTTTATAGATATCATGCTCAGGGAGCAGATTGGCATAGGCATGGTTCTTGATGCTCTTCTCGTTGGTAAGGCCGTAGACCTTTTTAATTATATTAACCTTGTTCCTCTCCAGCAAAAACTGATACCAGGCCTTATCATAATGATTGCAGGCATGTTCATCATGGGTTTTACCCAGTATTTATACATGAAGGCAGGCCTTAGCTGCGGCCCGAGAGACTCGCTTTTAGTCGGCCTTAGCAGAAGAATGAAAAAGGTACCTATCGGTGTAATAAGTATATGCATGCTTGCTGTTGTGACTTTTACAGGATGGCTTCTTGGAGGTCCAATCGGTATAGGTACGCTCATTTGCGCATTTCTTGCGGGTCCCATAATGCAGCTCGACTTTAAGCTGGTTCGTTTTGATGCCACTCAAATAAAGCATCAGGACATTATTACATCATTTAAAATTCTTATAACCGGCGATAACAAAGTAACGGTAGAACCGGCAGAACAGGCAGACGCGTCGCTTCTTAAAAGCGAGGATGTAACACCTCCAGCGCTATAATACAAAAAAAGTTCGTTTATAACAAAGCCCTGCAGGCATATTGAGCTGCAGCATGCTTATTTTAGCTTGCTTAAGCTTCTAAGCCTTTTGCAAAACGTGGTATACTGGTAATAGCTTTATGGGGGGTAGTTACAGCTATGGCAATAAAAGACATAGAAAAGTTCGTCCTGCACAGCGAGGAAACCGACCGCTTGCGAATGACTGTTTGGGCAGAGGTAAGCAAGGGCTGCCTAGAAATCACAGGGCAGGATTTTGGCGCTGAACCTCTTGAGTTTTGGGGCAAAGATGAATACGAATACTTTTATACATTCAACAAACAAAACACGGCAAAATTAGCTGCTTTATTGAATGCGACTTCGGATAGTTTTAAGGATACTCTTCTTGAAAGATTTAGCGGAATTGACGGAACTATGCTTTTGCGAAGGCTCTGCGAGGCGAATTCAATAAAATATAAGTTCTTCTCATACTGAAATAAAGAGTCTATATTGGCTTTTGCGTCTATCAGGCAAGCATAGTTTATCATTGCGTGGCAGTTGTTTGGCAATATATACGAATATAAGACCAACTGCACGCTATAGGATTTCCGTTTAGATGGCTCAGTTCTAATTTATACTCTCTTGTTTTGTGCATCAACTATTTGTTGGGTGAACAGACTCACCTTAAGCAGTAGTAAACGGATTTGTCCAAAATATTCTGTCGATTATGCTTAACTCTTTCATTCAATCAACGATATATATCTTATAATACAGATGCGAATGTATCTTTAGGCTTTGTTAATGTTTGCTGTGCCTAAATGTATCCTAAGCTGACGTTTAACGGTAAATAAGCAAAGAAGGTATCAAAATGGTGCTGAAAAAGAAAAGGTTCATCATTTTAATCGGAGCAGTGATTATAATTGCCATGATTGCGGCAGTGCTATTGGTGATGCTGCAAAAGGATAAAATGCCCGAAGAGGATTATAGCAGACTGACATGGACACAGGCTTTTACAAAGCTGAATGAGACCCTTAGCCATCAGTACGCCTTTACTGAATGGAAGGATATCCGTTGGCAGGAACTCTACGGTAAGTATCTTCCCCAAATAGAAGCTTCGCAGGCAGATGATTCATTTGAGTCCTATTATACTGCTCTGCGCGCCTATATCAATGAAATCCCCGACGGGCATATCAAGATGAGCAGTATCACTGATATTGACGACAAATATATTGGCGGCGGTTTTGGGTTTGCTGCAGCGCGGTTGGATGACGGGAGGGTCATTGTGACCTGGCTTGATACATCCGGACCAACGAAGGCTTCAGGGCTGCAGGTGGGCGATGAGATTATTCTATGGAACGGCCTGCCTGTCACAGAAGCTGCATCAGCGGTTTCTACAATTTTTGCTTCAAACTCGGCAACACATGAAAATCTCAAACAAAAACAGATTGCCTACCTGGTTCGTGCCCCCATAGGCACAGAGGTTGAACTTACGCTCTCCGACTCGCGTTATGTGGTATTGACTGCGTATGATGACAACAAATTGTCCCTCAAAAAGATTTATCCCCTTATCGTAGTGTCGGAGGATAAGCTCATGGAAATCAGGGATATAATTCTCGGGATTGACAACCCAAACCCAAAGCCGGGTGGTGTAGTCGAAACAGAAATCATGGATGGAAACATTCTCTATATCAAGCTTTGGGGGTTGTTTGACCTCGATTTGAATAAAACGGGAAAACCTGTATCTACGCTTGGACTCTTGCGCGAGGCGGTTGCCTATGCAAATGAAAGTCAATGTGCAGGTATGATTCTTGATATCCGCAACAATGTTGGCGGGCTCGATGAGAT
>JAKJBL010000045.1:0-8026 GCA_022707005.1 Bacillota bacterium
GTAATTACATCTACAGATGGTCTTTGTGTTGCAATTACTAAATGCATTCCTGCTGCTCTTGCTTTTTGTGCTAATCTACATATTGCTTCTTCAACTTCTTTTGCTGCAACCATCATTAAATCTGCAAGCTCATCTATTATAATTACAAGCTTGGGCAGGCGGCTGCCCTCATCTGCAAGCTCGTTATAGCGCTCTATATCGCGCGCGCCGCTTTTAGCAAACAACTGATAGCGTTCGGTCATTTCTCTTACTCCGCCAGCCAGCGCACCAGCCGCCTTCTTCGGGTCTACAACAACCGGCACTCTAAGGTGGGGCAAAACGCCAAAAGCGGATAACTCCACAACTTTTGGGTCAACTAAAATCAGCTGAAGCTCTAAAGGCGTACATTTGTAAACAAGCGAAATAATTATGTCGTTTATACAGACGCTCTTGCCTGAGCCTGTTGCGCCCGCTATTAAAAGATGCGGCATTTTTGATAAATCCGCTACTATTATTTTACCGGCGATATCCTTGCCCAGCGCCAGCGTAACTGGCGATTTTGCATTTATAAATTCCCTGCTTTCGACTATGTCGCGAAGCACAACAGTTGCCGTGTCTTTATTGGGGATTTCTATACCTACTGCTGATTTACCCGGGATAGGCGCCTCTATTCGAACACGGGGTGCAGCAAGCGCAAGCGCAATATCATCCGCAAGTGCAGTTATGCGGTTTACGCGTACGCCTGGTGCAGGCGCAAGTTCATACCTTGTTATTACCGGACCAACGCTTATATTTACAATACGAGCTGAAACATTAAAATTTTGGAGCGTTTCGACTAAAAGCCTGCCCTTTTCTGCAGGAGATTCGCGATTTTCATGCCCATAGCGAATACTTGGAGGGTTGAGCAGGCTGAAAGAGGGCGGCATATATGGTATGCTTTCGTGCTCAGGGAAATGCTCGGTTTGCACAAGCTCAGGCTGTGCAGGCTCAGCATTTAAGGTGCATGTATTAAAGGGCGGACGTTCGCGCTCCATATAGGCTCTGCGCGCTGTGCGAAGAGGAGCTGACGCAAAGTCGTCCGGCTCAGCGCTAACATAGTTTAAGTCAGGGCTTTGTTCAATTATATTTGGCGTATAGTCTTTAGAAAAGGACGTTCGCTTTTGAATAAGGCCTTCTGAGGGCATAAATGTAATATCTTCCTGAGCCTCTTTCATTGGCCGCCGGCCCCTACGAACAGCTGGACTAATAGCTTGCTGCTCTTCTTGGTCACCAATTGATTCGGTGTAGAGCATTTTGCGCTTTTCGCGCGCTTTTGAAACATATTCTAAGCCAGCTTTAACTTTTGAACCGACCTGCTGACCTGCTTCGCGCAAAGAAAGCCGGGTAACAAGAAGCAATATAATAAGAATACCTGCTATTAAAAATATGTATGCGCCAGCCTCGCCTGTTAAAAGCAGCAGCGGATAGCAAAGCAGCGCTCCAAAAGCACCGCCGCCTGAAAAATCCGTTTTGCCGAACAAATATGCGTCACGCACATACGCAAAAAATGCAGTTTGACCTATAACAGGTCTTGCAGAAAGATGCAAGAGTGCAAGCAGAAGGAATGCCGCAGCAACGATTAGGGCGGCTCTGCCGCGTTTAGGCTTAGAGGCAGCAAGAGCTATAAAAAGTATGCCGCTTGCTATGAACACAAAAGGCAGCACATAGGCAAAAACTCCGCCCAAGCCAAAGAGCGCTGCTGTTATAGCAGCACCCAATAGCCCTGCAGTTTTAAAATATAGACAAACCCCAAGGAACAAGCCAAGCGCTATTAAAACAACCCCTCCGACCTCACGGCGGGATTGCTGAGCCTGGCTGCGTTTTTTCGCCCCGTTACCCAAGCTTTACACCCCCGATTCCTTTTGGGCGGACTCTATAATTATATTACAAAACAGGCATAGCAATTACACCTGTGCATAATAATCCAACTCATTATACCCCACAAGCAGAGCGTGTGCAAATGAGGTGTTTTACAGAGGGTTTCCGGGGTATTAGTATAGCAGGGGAAGCTAAATACATAACGAAGCGCTTGCGGGCGGCTTACCAATATGATATATTCAGGCTATATAAATTTTGCGCGAATATGTATCCTGTTCGTGCTTTGTTTTACCCGTTTTCATGTTCAAGGCTCCCCGGTTGTTTTGCGAACTGCATCACCAAGCTGTAAACCTATTCGTTAAAATTTCTTAACAATAAAGGGGGGGCATCATTCTTGCAAAGCTGCATATTACAACTTATATAATATAAGCTGCAAATTGTATTCATCAAAAAAAAGCGTTGCAGCTTAATTGTTAGATTAAAAAGCCCTGCTCTGCGCTTTGGGTTCGTCAGTAGAGCAAGTTGCAAAAGGAACGAACCAAAGCAAAATCCGCTATAGAATAACTTTAATCCCGAAAGGAAGGTTCAACATGAAAAAGAGAGTTTTCGCACTATATCTTGCAGCTTTCCTCGCTTTAACAGCCTTTGCCGGCCAAGCAGCCGCCCAGACGATTGACACCCGCACTCTTGCAACCATTAACAAACCGGGGGTTGTGCTTGTGCAGACTATGTGGACAGCTGATGTAACATGGTCAGAATTTGCATTTTATGACGGGTTTGAAACAGACTTGCAAGACGAAGTTTTGCGCATGGTAGACGATGGAGAAATTCCCGCAACCGAAGAAGCAGTTATTCATGCAATGGTCTCTTTAATGGCCAACTATATGGAATACTACGCTTTCTACACTGGGAATGCCACGACAGAAAAAATGAGTACAGCTGCTGTAGGCACAGGGTTTATCGTTACCCCAAACGGCTACCTTGTTACAAACGCGCATGTTGTGCACACAGACGAAGATGAGCTTTACATGTCGTTTGCAAAATCCTCGCTTGAAAGCTATGCTACTACAGCTGCTGATGAATTCGAAGCCGAAATGCGCCGCTCAGGCTATCAGTTAACTGAAGACGAGTGGCTTGGCATTGCAAACGGGGTTTACCGTATGCTTTCGCAGGGCATGGAGATTAATAACCTCCAAACAAGCTACCAGTGCTTCATTGGCAATGTAACACCTGGAAGCGATGTTTCCGCAAAAGGCAAAGGCATGGATCTTAGAAAAATCGGCGAACCTATTCCAGGTCGAGATGTTGCCATCTTAAAAATGGAGGGCAGCAACCTCCCGACAGTTACGCTTGGGGACGATTCCAAGCTAAGAACAGGCGACCGCGTTTATGCAATGGGTTACCCTGCTGTAGCAACACTTTCCGAAACGCTTAATGTTGCGCAGGCAATTCAAGAACCTACGCTTACTCAAGGAATTATAAGCGCAAGAAAGGAAATGTCCGGAGGGTGGAGCATACTCCAGACCGATGCTGCAATTCACGGCGGCAACTCGGGCGGTCCGCTGTTTAATGAAGCAGGCGAAGTAATCGGCATAAATACTTTCGGCATGCTCGACTCTTCAAGCGGTGCGCAGGTCGCAGGCATGAATTTTGCAGTTCCAATTACCATTGCAAAGCAGTTTTTGAACGAAATAAATGTCGTTCCCGCCGAAAGTTCATTTACTGCAGATTTTAAAGCTGCGCTTGCTGCATACAACAGCGGCGACTTTAACAAGGCGCTGGAGATTCTGCGCGGCATAAACGAAACAAACCCCGGCTTCCCTGTTGTGCAGGAACTCTTAGCTGAAGCGCGCGAAGGGGCTGACGCGAATCCCATAAATACGCCCGAACCTCCTTCAAAAGAAACCGTAAGCAAAGCTGAAAACAGCGGGTTATCTCCACTTATATATATCGGAGGCGGGGTACTGCTTGTTGTTATAGTTGTACTTGTTATTCTGCTTGCTAAAAAGAAAAAGCCTGCAGCAGGGGCCGGCTTCCAGCCCCCTGTTTATTATCAGCCGCAGCCACAGCCGCAGCAAGCAGATCACACAAAAACGAAGCATTGCACTAAATGCGGAGCTGAAATGGCAGAAGACGCAAAATTCTGCAATGCCTGCGGCGCCCCTGCAGCAAAAACGGAAAGTTACCGCTGCAGCACCTGCGGGCATGAAAATAAGCCCGGCACAAAGTTCTGTGAAAGATGCGGCGCCAAGCTATAAAAGCTTTTAGTAAAGTGCTGTTTCTCAAGCTGACGTAACCGGTAAAAAAGCGGGCCTTCGCGCCCGCTTTTTTTAAGGCTTGACATGCATACGCCAATACAGTAGTATTCATACTAAGCACGCAGGGATAGGAGGAACACATTTATGGCATTAGCTAAGGTACGCAACATGATGATGCGCATGCGCGGGATGATGTGTTCCGCGCCGCTTTGCGTGTTGCGAATGCCGTAAATAACGGCAGTTTAGCTTGGGTAATAAAGCCCTGCTTCGCAAACGCGAAGCAGGGCTTTTTATTTTAACTAAAATAATTTATTAAGGAGAATACACAATGGAGTATAAGTTTGAAACTTTGCAGGTTCATGCGGGCTATTCACCTGAATCAGGTACAGGCGCCCGCGCAGTCCCAATTTACCAGACTACCGCCTACCAGTTTGAAAACGCATCCGATGCTGCAGCACAGTTTGCTTTAGAGAAGCAAGGGCATATCTACAGCCGAATAGCAAACCCGACTACAGCAGTTTTAGAACAGCGCATAAATGCGCTTGAAGAAGGAGAAGGCACTGTATGTTTTGCCTCAGGCATGGCTGCAATAGTTGCCGCGGTTTTGAATTTAGCTTCGACAGGCAGCGAAATCATTGCCTTATCTACCCTTTACGGCGGCGCATATACGCTGTTCTTCCAGCGTTTTGAGCAGCGCTACGGCATTAAGGCGCATAGAGTTGAACCTGAGGATTTTGGTGCCTTAAAGGCGGCAATAAACGATAAGACGCGATGCATTTACCTTGAAACGTTAGGCAACCCGAATATAAATATTCCTGACTTTGAAAAAATCAGCAGCATTGCGCATACACATGGGCTGCCTGTAATTTTAGACAACACATTCGGCACACCCTGGCTTTTTAATGCTAAAGCACATGGAATTGACTTTACCGTACACTCCCTTACAAAGTACATAGGCGGCCATGGGAGCAGTATGGGCGGCTCTGTAAGCGACCTCGGCACGTTTTCTTTCAAGGGCAACCCCCGCTTTTTGGAATTTAATGTTCCGGATGAAACATATCATGGGCTGGTCTACTCTGAACTTGGAAAAGGCGGTTATCTCGCTAAGCTTCGCGCCGGATTTCTGCGCGATACAGGCGCCTGTTTGTCGCCGTTTAACGCGTTCTTGCTTCTTCAGGGCATAGAGACGCTCAGCCTGCGCATGCAGCGGCATTGCGAGAACACGCTTATAGTTGCGAAGTACTTAAAAAATCACCCGCGGGTCGCCTGGGTGAACTACCCGGGGCTTTCAGGCGACAAGTATTATGAGCGTGCAAAAAAGTACCTGCCTAAAGGCAGCGGCGGAATCTTTACTTTTGGCATAAAGGGCGGGATTGAAAGCGGGAGGCGTTTTATTGACGCGCTTAAGCTCTTCTCGCTGCTTGCCAATGTTTCGGATGTGCGCTCTTTGGTTGTGCACCCTGCAAGCACAACACACGCACAGCTTGACGCTGAGGCTTTAAAAGCAGCAGGCGTATCCGAAGACATGATTCGCCTTTCCATTGGGCTTGAGGCAACAGCAGACCTTATTGCAGACCTTGAGCAGGCGCTTGAAAACTCATATTAGCCTAAGGAGGTGAGTATATGCCAGTAAAAATACCTAACGGACTTCCAGCCATTGAGGTTTTAAAGCGTGAGAATGTTTTCGTGATGACTGAACAGCGTGCAATAACCCAGGATATTCGCCCGCTTAGAATAGCCGTACTCAACCTCATGCCTACAAAACTCGCAACAGAAACCCAGCTTTTGCGTCTTATAAGCAACTCGGCGCTCCAGGTTGAGGTCACATTTTTATATACTGCAAGCTATCAGCCAAAGAATACTGACAAAGCCCATTTACAGTCGTTTTATCGCACTTTTGATGAAGTTTGCAACGAACAGTTTGATGGAATTATTGTTACTGGCGCTCCTGTTGAGCAAATGCCCTTTGAACAGGTTGCGTACTGGGATGAGCTTGTTGAGGTGTTTGACTGGGCAAGCGAAAACGTATTTTCAGCGCTTTTTATTTGCTGGGGCGCGCAGGCAGCGCTCTACCACTACTACGGCATAGAAAAGGAACCCCTTAAGAAAAAACTCTTTGGCGTATATCCGCATACTGTAAAGGCGCGCTCACATTTGCTGCTTCGGGGCTTTGATGATGTTTTCTATGCGCCGCACAGCCGCCATACTGCTGTTCGCCTTGAGGATGTGCAAAACCATCCGTCACTTGAAGTGCTCGCTTCGTCCGAACTTGCCGGTCTGCACCTTGCAGCAAGCAAAGACGGCAAACGGATTTTTGCTACAGGCCATGGCGAATATGATGATTTGACGCTTGAGCTTGAATATAAGCGCGACCTTGCGGCAGGTCTTCCGATTGAAGCTCCCTATAACTATTATCCTGAAAACAACCCAAACAGGCAGCCGCTTGCCACATGGCGCGCACATGGCAACCTGCTGATGGGAAACTGGCTTAACTATTTTGTCTATCAGGAAACACCATATAGGGTAGTAGAAGTACCAAGCTATAAGGATAAGCTGCTTTCGTCAATTAAAGGGGCTGATTATTGAGACGGCTGTTCAGGGTATGCGCGCTCAAGCTCAGCTCTTCTTAAAGCTGCCCTTTGTCTGCGCTGTGCATCCCTTTTTAAGTTGACTATGAGCAGACCTAAAACAGTGCAAAACAGGATTGCAAAGCTGCCCGAGACAATATAAAACATGGTCTTGTTAAAAACAAGAGTGTCAATTTGCTCTGGTTCAGGCGGCGCAGGCTGCTCTTCAACAGGCGCAGGCTCAGGTTCTTCTTGGGCGAATGTTGGGGCAACAGGGCGTACAGGCAGCACAGCGTAGCGGATAAGCGAGTCGTCTTCAAAGCTATACATATAATACCCCAGCTCTCCCTTGGGGTTGCGGCCGTAGAGCAGGTAAACATCACCTTGCGCATCCTGCGCCTTTAGCGCAGGATATGCTTTGCCATCTATTTCAAGCGTTGTTTCAACGAACCCCTCGGGTCTTTCCACATTGCCATCCGGTTCAAGAAGAATATAAGTCTTTGACGCGGACGATATTGTGCTGTACGGGTAAAGATAATCGTTAGCATCATTATAAATATAGTAACCTGCAAGGCTTCCGCTTGCATTTGTGAGATAGAGAAGCATTGGCGCATCGCTCTCTTCAACTACAGCTGCAGCTACCGCTTCCCCATGATATGTAAAAGCTTTCGGGCTGTAGCGGCTTGGCAGCGTCACGTTTTCAAGCGAGCGCAAAATAAACATGTTTTCCTCAGCATCTTTTACGTTTAGCGCAAGGACTCCACGCGTTGAATAATCAATCGGCGGCGTTTTTGGCTCTTGCGGCAGAGCCAAAATATTAAGAGACAGGCTGAGCTTTGCGCTCCCCTGCTCTTTGCCGTTATAATCAAGCGCTTTTTCAGTAAGAAACTCTATTTTAGTTTCTTTAGCGCTGATTGCCTTAAAGCGCAGGCGTGCGCTAAGCGTATCCGAGCCGCCTTTTTGCATTGAGACCATATACAAATATCCATCAGACACTCCGCCCTCACCATCAAGAAACTCCAATGCTTCAGGGTCATAAGTGAGGCTGCCCTCAATAACTGAAAGTTTGCTGCCGCTTACTGTAATGTTTATTTCTGCTATGTCCCCCACCTGCAGGGTGCCTGCGCTCGCCTTGCCCTGCAAATTCACTAAAGCCTTAGCGCTTATAGGAATAAGCAGCAGAACTAAGAATAGAACAACTGCAGCTTGTTTTTTTACGAAAGATTCTTTCATTCTCAGTTAACCCACCTGTGTAATTTTTGCATCGTTGTTTATGTACTTAATAAGCAGGTGTAAATCCCACATATCTTCGGCGCCGTTATGGTCAAGGTCTGCCGCTTTTAGGCTGGGGCCGCCTAAAAGGGC
>JAKJBL010000045.1:8058-13554 GCA_022707005.1 Bacillota bacterium
AGCCTTAAGCAAATGCGACTGAAGCGCGGCTATGTCGTCTTTATTAATTTTACCATCGCAGTTTACATCGCCGAAGATTATAATCGGCAAATCAAAAAATTCTGTGCCTGAGTTATAGGTGCTGCGCACATACGCGCCAGTGCAGACATCCCCCTGGAGTTGTCTGCCTTTTGAGTTCACAACGCTTAGGTCTGCCTTTGAAACAAGCTTTTTTAACAACTCTGCTGCGTTTGTTCCTGCTTCAACTCCGCTTATGCCCCATTTGCGTACCTTGTATTCCTCGCTGCTTAGCTTTGGCGCGCTTTCAAAACTGCCTGCAGAAACAAGCGTTGTATCAGGATAATAAAACGAAAGAATTTCAGGATATGCCTGAGCTCGGGAGGCGCGTTCCTGCGCGCCGCGCTGGGAAAGCCCCACACCATGCCCATAACGTCTCTGCGTCAAATACCAGCCGCAAAACCGGCTGCCTTTGTACATGCGCACACCCCGCTCTGCGCCAAAGAGCCTAAGCCGCGTTTTTTTTGCGCCAAGTTTGCCAAGGCTGTTTTCAAAGCTGCCGTACTGCAGCTTTTCAAGCTCAAGCGTTACAGTAATCTGGCCTTCAAGGCTCTGTTCACCCCGTAGCCCGCTTACAAGAAGCGTTACATCCGCTTCTGTATAGCTCCTGCTCGGCAAATCATACAGCGGGGTTTTTGGCTCAACAGCCACTGTTTTTAGCAGATTGACCTCGCTTGCCGCTGCCTTATATGCAGCCTGTTCAAGCGAAAACAGGACGTTAGGCTCCATGAGCGCACGCGTTTCTTCTGTGTACTCTTCTGGAATGAATGTTTTTTCTTCAAGGCTTGAGGTATTAAGAAGGTCGAAAGGGTCATCCGCATGGCTGTAATAGGGCAGGTCATTCTCCCAGATATTGCCCGACCTTTCTGTCTGCCCCCCGTTTGAAGCTGAATAAAACGCTTCTATAATATCCCCATTATATGTAAGCACTTGACCGCGCGTTTGCTCTACGGCATCAATCGCCCTTGTATTTTTGCTTGCATATCCCTTATACACCTGGTCTTTTGATGTATCTAAAAGGTCATAGGCCTTTGAACTGTTCTTAGTTGCCCTTGCAAGCGCAAACCCCCGAGCACATACTGCCTGCGCTTTAAGCGCCTCAACCGGGAAGGAATTGCTCATTTCATGCGGCACTACCCCATATAAGTACTGCTCTACAGGCAAGGTATTTATTGCCAAAATCGCACCCTGTCGCGCTTCAAAATACATGTTTCCCAAGTAGGTGCATGTGCCGTGTTCAGAGTTCTTAAGCCGTATATAATCTTCAGTTTTATTATAGTTTTCACTAAGCAGCGTAAACGATGGAGCCGAAATTTGCTTCTCGCCCGCTTTAAGAGATATGCGTCCGCCAACAACGCTAAATTTAATTGGCTCATTGCCAACTTTAAAGTCAGGAGCCTCTTTTAAACTGAACTTCCCTACAGGCGTAACAGTGAGCTCTTTTGATTTTTCAAGCGAGAGCAAAACACGCACATCCGGGCGGAACACAGCCGCCTTAGCATGCGCCCCAAGAAATATCACAAATATAAAGCAAAACAAAGCCAGAAGCTTGCGCATTGGCAGCATACCACCAATCATTTATGTGCTTATGATAAGCTTTTTATAAGCTATGGTCAATGGAAGCAAATGCCTGTTAAAATGCCACGCAAAAAAGCAGCATTGTAAAAGAATGCCGGTTTTTTGAAATTGCTTTTAAATATCGGGCTCAACCTGCTCAAGGTATTCGAGAAAAATTGCAACTATTTGCGGGTCAAACTGCGTGCCTGAGTTCTTCTTAAGCTCGTCCCTTGCCTTTTCGTGAGAGAGCGCCTTTCTGTAAGGTCTGTTTTGCGTCATTGCGTCATAAGCATCTGCAACTGTAAGAATTCTTGCAAGCAACGGAATTTCTTTTCCGGAAAGTCCGTTAGGATACCCCTTGCCGTCCCATCTTTCATGGTGCGACAAAATACAATCCGCAACACCTGAAAGTTCGGGAACTGTTTGCGCAATCCTAAACCCTGCCTCAGGGTGTTTTTTCATAGCAACCCACTCTTCGGGCGTTAAAGCTGATGGTTTTTGGAGTATTCGGTCATCAATGGCAATTTTGCCGACATCATGGAGCATTGCAAGCACTTCGAATTCATCCAGCACATGAGCCGGAAGCCCCATTGCCAAGCCGATCTCCCTGCAAAAGAGCCCAAGCCGTTCGCCATGCTCCTCGGTTTCAAAGCTTTTTTCAAAAAGCGTGCTTTTTAACGATGCAAGGACTGTGCTCCTGTAGCTCTTTGAACCCAACAGCTTGCTTTTATGCATACTATCTTCGGCTCTTTTTATTACAGCAACCCATTTTTCGGCTTTGTCTATTTTAGTTGAACAGCCAACGGAAATGCTCAGCTTTGTATCGGCAATTTCAATCTCCGAACAAGCAAGTTTTATTCTGTCCGCAATTTTTTGTCCGACGTCTTCCGGCGTATTTGGCAATAACACCGTAAATGTGTCCCCTGCCCAGCGGGAAACAATGTCAGTTGAACGGCAGCAGCTTTTAAACACTTCGGCTGTCATTTTTAATGCCTGGTCGCCTGCTGCATGACCGAAAAAATCATTAATAAGCCTTAGACCATCAAGGTCGCCCATTATTAAAGTAAGAGGGAAACGGGTAACTTCGTTTTGCCTTTTCAGCTCTTCTTCGAAATAAGTTCTGTTATGCAGACCTGTTAATGTATCTCTATGTATTAAGAATTGGATTTGTTCTTCCCTTGCTTTAGACTCCCTAAGGTCACGGAACACAAGCACAACCCCAAGCGTTTCGCCGTCTTGATTTTTTATAGGCGCTGCGCTGTCCGCAATTGTAATTTCTTCGCCCTTTCGCGATTTTAATACAGTATGGTTTGCAAGCCCTACAATACTTCCGCTATTTAAAACCATTTCAACAGGGTTTTTGCATGCTTTGCCAGTTGTTTCGTTATAAATCTTAAAAACTTCCGTAAGCGGTCTGCCCTTTGCCTCATCCTGAGTAAAGCCTGTAAGCCGCTCCGTAACTTCGTTTAAAATATCTATTCTGCCTTGGGCGTCAGTCGTAATTACGCCATCGCCTATTGAATAGAGGGTTACTCTTAACTTTTCCTTTTCTTCAAGGAGCGCATCTTCTGCCTGCTTTCGCTTTGTTATTTCATCGTATACTGCCACAACTTCACCGGTTGGCAGCTTGAATATAACGTTTTCAAACCAGCGGCAGCTTCCGCCTTCAGAAAAACGCCTTGCGGGAAAATAGACTGTTTTGCCTGTATCGTATGCTTTTTTAAAAGCAGATATAATCCCAAACTCATCGACTCCGGGTCTAATCTTTGCTAAAGGTTTGCCTACGATCTCCTCAAGCTTCCAGCCTTCAAGTTCAAGGCAGGTAGGGTTTGCAGCCTGAATTATATAATCCGCCCCTTTTGAACCATCGCCTTCTACCCTGTAAATTATAATTGAAAACGGTGAGTTGTCGAAAATGCTTTCGCTAAAGGCCTTGCTTGCATCTAACATTGCCTCCAGACCGACTTTTGTTTTGTGAAATTCTGCAAAAACGTTTTTTAGCCTTTCCGCCTTATGCAGAATTATTACTACATGCTCAGAATCAGCTTTGTATGCTGCAACATAATACCAAAATGCGTTGTATTCGAGCACATCGCTGTATTCAATCAATTCATTGGTTGCCTGTACCTTGGCAAACTCATTAAGCCATTTAGCCTGCTCTGAGTTATGCTTTAGCAGCCAGTGCGTCAGCTTTTTGCCGAGCACTTTGGATTTTTCTAAACCGAGTTTTTTTTCGAAGGAGGGGCTTGCATCAACAAGCTTATAATCAACAGGCTCACCTCGGACATTAAAAATTACCCTGTTGATGGTAACAGCAAGAGGTGTTTTCTCAAAGACCTGCGCTTGAAGTTCTTTAATAGACATTTTGCCCCCACCATGTTTAATTGTACAATTAGATAAGATATATGTATATTATACATAATACATCGGACAAAGCCAGTAGAATAATTACAGTTTCGGCATTTATCGGCAATATCCGCAAGAATAAATAATATTTTCTTCGAAATGTTTGAACAATATATACAATAGAGGGAAGGCGCAAGCAAGACGCCTTCCCCGTTATTTATTGCATGAGCCCTAACACATGCTCAGCGTATTCTCCTATGTCATCTGGAAGCATGCCCTCTAAAAGCTGTGCCTGGGCATAAAGTATGTTGGCGTAAGCTTTGAATTTTTCAGGCTCAGTTTCTCTTAAAGCTTCGAGCTTTGAAAATACTGCATGCTCAGGGTTTAACTCCAAGATTCGCTCTGCATTTATTGCATGGTCTTGGGCTCCGGGCATGCTCTTAAGCACACGTTCCATTTCAAGCGAAAGCGAACCTTCTGCTATAAGGCATACTGCATGGCGCTTTAATCTGTTAGAAATCCTAACTGCCTTTACTTTGCCATCGAGCGCTTCTTTTAGCGCCTCAAGCAAATCCTTATGCGCAGCGTTCTGTTCCTCATTAGCCTTTTTAGCCTCATCGCCGCCAAGCTCCAGGTCACTGGCAGCTATTGATTTAAAGGGTTTCTCTGAATAGGCTCTTAGGACCTGCAGGGCAAACTCATCAACGCCGTCAGTTAAAAAGAGAACATCGTAGCCCTTCTCGCGCAGCTTTTCCAACTGCGGAAGGCTGTTTATACGTTCTAAGGATTCTCCTCCTGCGTAATAAATCTCCTTTTGCTCCACAGGCATTGCATCTATGTATTCTTTAAAAGTAACAAGCTTGTTTTGCTCCATTGAATGAAAGAGCAGCAAATCCTCAAGCACATCCCGCTTTTGCCCAAAGCTGGTGTATATTCCATACTTCAACTGCAGCCCGAAAGCCTTCCAGAGCTTTTCATAATTTTCACGCTCGTCAGTGAGCATTGCAAGCAGTTCGGTTCTTATCTTTTTTTCTATATTTGTGGCAATTAGCTTGAGCTGTCTGCCATGCTGGAGCATTTCGCGCGAAATATTTAAGGATAAATCAGGGGAGTCTACAAGCCCTTTTACAAAACTAAAGTAATCCGGCAAAAGCTCTGCACACTTTTCCATAATCAGGACTCCGCTTGAATAGAGCTGGAGCCCCTTTTCATATTCTTTTGTATAATAATCAAAGGGTGCGCGCCCAGGGAAGTAGAGCAGCGCATGGTAGCTAACGCTGCCTTCAGCGCTAAAATGTATTGTACGGAGCGGCGCTTCAAAATCAAAGAATTTATCCTTATAAAAGGCCGTATACGCTTCTTCGTCAAGTTCGGCTTTGCTTCGCTTCCATAAAGGCACCATTGAATTTAGAGTTTCAACCTCTTTGTAGGTTTCATACTCATCTTTGCTGCCTTCTTTAAGGCGGCTCTTTTCAAGTTCCATGCGTATGGGGTAGCGGATATAGTCGGAATATTTTTTTACAAGCGCTGAAATCC
>JAKJBL010000046.1:0-4688 GCA_022707005.1 Bacillota bacterium
AAAACTATTGCTAAAATGCATCTTGTTTGATAAAATGGATATAAATAAAGAGGAAGAGGGCGAAGCCCTCTACCCGTTGTCAGTGGGGACGCCTGTGCGACCAGGCGTTCCTTAATTTTTTGCAATAATACAAAATCATAAGGAACGACCCCACTATGTTCAGGATGCTTTCAATAGAACCCAACAAGGTGTTGTCCATCAGACCCCTCCTTTCCTTTGTATTCGGCTTAAGCCGCGCTCTATCAGCACCACCGATTACAAGAAAAGAGGTTTATCCCCAGTGACCTTAATATATTATAACAACCAATATAGCGGCAGACAAGGGTAAGCTAAAACACCCTAGCTCATATAGGGAAACCGTTGCATGAGATTTAAAAGCGTAATGCTTTTGCTGCTTCACCTTGCGGCAGAGCAGGCGCTGTCTGTTGACAAGGGTCACCCGTAATTGAACCGAAATTAAGGAAATTCCACGCCGGGGCACGGCGCAGAACCCTATTATTCCAACGGCCTATAAACTTGTATACTCCGGCTGCTGCAGGGTGAACAGTCTAATTACAGAGCAAGCAGGAATAAGTCTTTTTCTGTATCATAAATAAAACCGCACGACATAAGCACGCCGCAGGAAGCCTTGTTGTCTTGTTCAGGCTGAACAACAACACGTTTTGCATCGCTGTGCTTCTTGATTTTTTTAATCAGTTCAAGCACAATTTTCTTTCCAAAGCCTTTGCCGAGATATTCTGCCTCGCCAATTAAATAATCTATGCTGTATGAGCCGCCCATAGCCGTATAGCCTGCCCAAGGCTCTTTGCTGTCTGCGCAGGCGTAGTACTGGCAAAAGCCTATTGGCAGGCTGTCGTGAACGACTATGTAGTGGTGTATCCAGCTAAACGCTTCATTTTGCTGTTCTATTTCTTCAAGCCAGTCAAGCGGGTCATTGTACCATTTAGAAACATGCGGCATATACAGCCATGTTTTGAATAACCTAAGGTCTGTTTCTGTCATTGGCCTGATAGTTATCACCTAACACACCCCGCCGGCTAAATAAGCAGCGCTAAATCTTTAAATCATCTGCAGTCTGCTCTGCTATCGCCCTGCCAAACTCCATGCACTTTGCAATGCCGTCGCTATCAGGCATCCATGTAAGGCGGAGCCCATCGTTAAGCACCTCAAAGCCTGCCCCCTTAAGCCCGTTTGAAAGCTGCGCTACTGCCTCGCCGCTCCAGCCATAGCTGCCAAAGGCTGCTGCCTTCTTTGCCTTGAACTTAAGCCCCTTCATCATTTCCAAAAGTCCGCCTATAGAGTGCAAATACCCGTTATTGACTGTGGGCGAGCCCAAAAGCACGAGCTTTGCGCGGAAAACATCAGTCATAATATCGTTTTTGTCTTCAATTGCCGCATTCATGAGCTTAACTGTAACGGATTTATCCTGCTCTACAATGCCCTTTGCTATTGACTCGGCCATTAGACGGGTTCCGTTCCACATAGAGTCGTATACTATAAGAATGCGGTTTTCTTTATATTGAGAAGCCCACTCGAGATATTTCTTAACAATCTGCGTGGGGTCATCCCGCCAGATAACGCCGTGGCTTGGGCAGATTAAATCCACAGGCAGGCTAAAGCCAAGCACCTCGTTTATTTTTTTAGTGACAAGCGGAGAAAACGGCGTAAGGATATTCGCATAATACTTAATTGCCTCTGTATAAAGCTCGTTTTCGTCAACAAGGTCATTATAAAGAAGCTCAGTTGCATAATGCTGGCCAAATGCATCATTCGGGAAGAGGATATTTTCGCCTGTTAAGTAGGTAAACATAGAGTCAGGCCAGTGGAGCATCGGCGCTTCAACAAATATAAGCTTTTTTGCCCCAAGCTCGAGCACATCGCCTGTTTTTACGGGTACGAAGTTCCAGTCGCAGTGGAACTGCCCTTTAAGAGAGCGGATTGCGTTTTGCGTGCAGTATACAGGTTTATCCGGAATTTGGCGCATAAGCTCGCTGAGCGCGCCGCTGTGGTCGATTTCACCATGCTGCGCTATGACATAGTCGATATTTTTAAGCTCAATTTCATTGCTGAGGCTGCGTACAAACTCCTTTGCAAACGGCGCCCAGACTGTATCTATAAGCGCGACCTTTTCATCTTTAACAAGATAGGAGTTATAGGAGGTGCCGCGCCTTACGGAATATTCATGCCCGTGGAACTCCTTAAGCTCCCAGTCAACCTTGCCTACCCATGTTACAGAGTCAGTAATTCTTTTGCCCACAGTGCTTTACCTCCTGATTTGTCTTTTCTTAAAGTATAGCAGAACCTTTGGGTTCGGTACATTATTTTATGGAAGATTTGCCTAAGAAGCTCAGTTTACTATAAACGCCTTAAACCCTTTGCTGTATTTTATTTCGCCCGAGTGTAAAACCCATAAAGCCTCAACGCCTTCAAGCGAGTTTATAAGGGCAAGCCCGCTTTCATAGTCCATTATAAAAATTGCGGTAGACAGCGCGTCTGCAAGAGCGGAATCTCTGCAAAGAACGCTTACTGCCTCAAAATAATCCGAAGGGCAGAGCGTATTAGGGTCTATTATGTGGTGGTAGCGCCTGCCGTTAAACATATAATAACGCTCATAGCCCCCACTTGAAACAAGCGAACGGTCGCGCACAGCTATGATGTTTAAGAACTTCCCTCCTAACGGGTTTTTTATGCCTACGCGAAACGGTTTGTCATTTTGTCCTGCGCCTATTGCGCGCACATTTCCGCCAAGGTTTATAAGTATGCTTTTATAGCCGGCATGCTCAAAGGCTTCACAAACCCGCTCAAGCGCATATCCCTTTGCTATTGCGCCAACATCAAGCGCCATGCCTTCATAGCGCAAAAATACGGTTGAGGCTGCTTCGTCAACAAGCACATCTTCAATATTTGTATATTCATTTGCCTGCTTTAGCAGCGCAATTTCCGGAACTGCGGCCTCTTTAGGGTTTTCTGCTGCAAGAGTTCTAAAATCATGCCAAATTTTTAATACAGGTCCAAGCGCAATGTTTACAAGCCCGTTTGTTTGGCTGTGTATTTTTTTAGAGAATATAATGAGCTCAACAATGCGTTTATCAACCTTAACAGGGGATTTGCCTGCGCTGTCATTTATTGTTTTCAGGTTGTTAACTTCTTCATAGCTGTTGTAAATATCGTAGAGCTTGTGGTATTCCAAAAGCGCTTCATGCAGCTTCTTTGTAAACTTGCTGAATTCTTTGTAATCAGCCGCATAGCCGACAACTTGCGAAACAGTGTCGAATAAATCAATAAATTCGGTTTCGAACTTCTGCTGAGGTTTTTCGCAGGCATGGAGCAGGCCCATTAGCAGCAGCGCTGCAAAGGCAAGCATGCGTTTTTTCATTTTGCATTCCTTATAAAAATTCGCCTAAATACGTTCATAAGCGCCCTGACTCCTTTTTGTTTATGAAGCAAACAGCTCTTTTTAGCGCAGGCAGCAAAGCCTTTAAAAGCGCAGCAGTAAGTATTCCTGCAGCTGCCCCAAAGGGAAGAAGCACAGCTAAATACAAAGGCATAAAGCCAAGCCCGTATATTACGCCTACTACAAAGAGCTGCCCGAGGTTGTGAAATACTGCGCCAAGTATGCTAAGCCCCATGTAAGAAAGCCCGGTTTTAAAAAGCTTTAAGCCACCTATCATTGCAAGCACTGACAAAAGCCCGCCGCTAAGGCTTATTGCGCCTGAGAGCGCGCCCCGCATTAAAAATACAAAACCTGATTTTAGCGCTGCAAGCGCAAAGGCGCTTTTAAAGTTAAGGAAAAACAGCGCGTACATTATTGCAATGTTTGAAAGCCCAAGCTTAAGCCCGGGAAAGGGCAGGGGTAGCGGGGGGAGCGTATTCTCTAAAGCTGCAAGCACAAGAGCTGCGGCAAATAAAAGCGCAAGCAGCACAAGCTTTGCTGTATTATTCTTTGGGAAGGCGGTCTTGCTGCTCTCCATCTTTTACCTTAACCTATCGCAATATCAGCGCCCAATTCATCTGCAGCTAAAGAGACAATCTTTAGCACAAGCCCGTTTGGCAGGCACGCGGCCATTTGGCCGACTTCGCTTAAAAGGCCTGTGTTTACGCAGATTTTATCAGGACAGTCCGAACTAAAAAAGCAGATTGCGCCGTCTTTATAAAGGCGGAACAAAACGTTTGGCGCTTCTTTAACCGAAAACGTTCTTTCTTCGCCTGTTGTAAGCGCAACTGTTTCAACCAGCGTATTATAATAATATATTTCTGCAAAAGCTGCCGTTTCTTTTTGGCGGGCGCTGTGAAGCGTATAAAATACGCCTGCAAGCGCAAGTATAAGCGCAATAACCGCTAAATCAGTTCTTTTGCAAAATTTCATTAAGATTCCGCCTCTTATGCCGCATATTCGCCTTATGCAGAAAATAATCCGCTGCAAATAAGCTAAAAAAGCAATGGCTAAAAATTATGCCATTGCACAGCTTAGCCTGCCCGTTTTTACCACGAAAACTCATATTCTGTGCGGCTATGCCACGCTGTATAAGGCTCAAGCTGCGGGCCTTTAAAATATGAGTTGCATAAAGAGCTTTGCGGATACTGCGTTTCAAGGCAAAAGGCGCTGTAGCTACCATAGTGCGTGCAGTTCTTGCCTAAAACATTTGTATCGTTGCTTGTAAAAAGCTGCAGCCCGGGCAAATCAGTTT
>JAKJBL010000046.1:4721-11148 GCA_022707005.1 Bacillota bacterium
GCAGCCTCCCTAAAGCCATGCCCTTTAATAAAATAATAATGGTCATAGCCGCCGTACTGCTTAAGCTGCTGATAATCTGCATTTATATCTTTGCCAAGCTGCTTGAAGGATGAAAAGTCCATTGGCGTACCTTTAACAGAAAAAAGCTCGCCTAAAGCAATGCACTCTTTATTTGCGGGTATATAAAAATCAGAGTTCAGCATAAGCTCCTGGCTCAGGATGTCCTTTTTGTTATGCCCGGCAAGGTTAAAATAGCTGTGGTTCGTAAGGTTTATAACTGTGGCTCTATCGGAAAATGCGAGGTATTCAATGCTAAGCGCATTATCATTAAGCCTGTATGTAATGCTTACAGTGAGAGAGCCCGGATAGCCCTCCTCGCCATGCGGGCTGCAGCGGGTAAAGATTACTCCGTCATCAAGGAGCGCGTGACTCCAGTTATGCTTGTTAAAGCCTGAAATGGAGGTGATGCTTGCCGTCGTTCTTTGCAAGCGTATAAGTGTTTGAAAGAAGCTCGAACTTTGCATTTGGAATGCGGCAGGCTGTGCGGCCTATTGTTGCGCCAAGGTAGGCTGTATCGTTCTTATAGCCGTTTAAATCATCATAGCCAAGCACAATATCAGCTGGCGGCAAGCCTGCGCCTGGTATATACAGCGCGCGAAGGCTTGCTCCAAAAGAAATTACTTCGGCAGTTATGCCTGATTCATCTTTTAGCGTAATTAAATATACGGGCGCTCCATAGCAATCCGTGCCAAACAATGTGCATACAGGGTACATAGCTTCGCCTTTCTATAGCCCTTAGGGTCTTTGACAAATGCGCGCCATTGCAGAGACTGTATCCTCGCGGCTTGCAAACGCAGTCATGCGGAAATAGCCTTCGCCCGCGTTTCCAAACCCTGCGCCAGGTGTTCCAATAATTTGCTTTGTTGTTAAGAGCTCATCAAAGAACGCCCAGCTGTCAGTGGGGGTTTTAAGCCAGATATAAGGCGCGTTTACACCTCCGTAAACAGTATAGCCCGCATCTATGAGGCTTTTTTGGATTATTGCAGCGTTTTCCATATAATAGCGCACAACGCTTAAAATCTGCCGTCTGCCTTCTTCTGTATATGTTGCCTCTGCGCCGCGCTGCGTAATATACGAAACTCCGTTAAAGCGCGTGCAATGCCTTCGGTTCCACATAGAATGAAGGCTTGCTTCATTGCCTAAGTCGTCCTTATATTTTAGAGCCTTAGGCACAACTGTGTACGCGCAGCGCGTGCCTGTAAAGCCCGCGGTTTTGCTCATGGAGCGAAATTCAATTGCGCACTCCTTCGCGCCTTCAATTTCAAAAATGCTGTGAGGCACCTCAGGGTCGCTTATATATGCCTCATAGGCGGAATCATATAAAATAAGCGCGCCTGTCTCTTTTGCCCAGTCAACAAACACTTGTAGCTGTTCACGCGTTAAAGTTGTGCCAGTGGGGTTATTGGGGTAGCAAAGGTAGAGCACATCTGCGCGTTGCTTTGGAAGTTCCGGTACAAAGCCGTTTTCCTGCGTGCAGGGTAAATAGATTATGTTGGAGAAGCCGCCCTTTTCTTTAAGAAATTCGCCGCCTCTGCCTGCCATGACATTCGTATCAACATAAACAGGGTAAACAGGGTCAGTTACAGCTACTGAAGTCTCTTTGCCAAAAAGCTCCTGAATAGCGCCAACATCGCATTTTGCGCCGTCTGAAACAAACACTTCATCAGCAGCTATTTCAATGCCGCGCACAGCATAATCATGCTTTGTAATTGCATCGCGTAAGAACTTATAGCCTTGTTCAGGGCCATAGCCGCGGAATGTCGCCTTAACGCCCATTTCATCAACAGCTTTGTGCATTGCTTCAATAACTGCGCCAACGAGAGGCTCTGTTACATCGCCAATTCCCATGCGGATAATTTTTTTATCCGGGTTTGCGCTTATATAAGAAGAAGCGCGGCGCTCAATCTCACTAAAAAGATAGCTGCCCTGCAGCAGGCTGTAATTTCCGTTTGGCCGAAACATTGCATTCCTCCAAAAAGCTTTAATTTGCTTTCCCCATTATAGCATAGCAAAGGCAGGCGTTGTATTAAAAAAACAGAAGGCTGCTAATTTGCGCATCGCGTTTTCATGCGCTATAATAAATAGTCGGCAGCGGCGCATTATGGCGCGTGTATGGAGGAAGCTAATGATAGAGCTCGACAATGTCAGCTTTATGTATGAAAACGCGGCAAGACCAGCGCTTTCAAACATCTCTTTTACAATTGAGGATGGCGAAATGCTCGCTGTCGTAGGGCATAACGGCTCAGGCAAGAGCACTTTGGCAAAACAGCTCAACGGGCTGCTCCTGCCCACACAAGGGCGGGTGCTTGTAGATGGCATGGATACATCCATAGAAGCGCTGCTTTTAAAAATACGGCAGCGGGTTGGGATGGTCTTTCAAAACCCCGACAACCAGCTTGTTACAACAATTGTAGAAGAAGATGTGGCGTTCGGGCCTGAAAGCCTCGGCATCCCCTCGCAGCAGATTCGCGAGCGTGTTGATGAGGCGCTTTATGCAGTTGGCATGAGCGAGTATAAGCTCCATGCGCCGCACATGCTCTCAGGCGGTCAAAAACAGCGCGTAGCTATTGCAGGCATGCTTGCAATGCGGCCTAAGGTGCTTGTGCTTGACGAGGCGACCTCAATGCTTGACCCTGAAGGCAGGCGCGACATTTTAGAAATTGTACGCCGCTTAAACTCAGAGCTTAACATGAGTGTTGTGCTTATTACTCAGCTTATGGAAGAAGCAGCAATGTGCAGCCGCATAGCTGTGCTTTCACAGGGCGAGCTTATCAGGCTTGAAGCGCCTGCGGCAGTTTTTCGTGAGGAAGCTATGCTCTGCGAAGCCGGGCTTGATGTGCCCGAAATGGTGCGCCTTCGTTCAAGCCTTGAAAAGCGCGGCATTTTCCTTGAAGGGGAGCCGCTTGCAATAAACGACTTTGCAGACGCAGTAGCAAAAAGGTACAGCTCAACGCGGCAATAAAGCATCAGCCGCTTGGCTGATAAAAGCATTTTATGCGCAAGCTGTGCGAAAGGGAGCATAAATGCCAATTATCCTTGAGAACATCAGTTATACATATATGCCAAAGAGTCACATGGAGCAGGTCGCCCTCTCCAATATTTCGCTTACAGTAAACGAGGGCGAATTTTTAGGCATTATCGGGCATACAGGCTCAGGCAAGAGCACTCTGCTTCAGCACATGAACGGGCTTATGCAGCCCTCTTCAGGCAGGGTTACTGTTGACGGGCTTGATTTATCTCTTAGAAAAGCGCGGATAGAGGCGCGAAGCCGCGTAGGGCTTGTGTTCCAATACCCTGAATATCAGCTTTTTGAAGAAACCGTATATAAAGACGTTGCCTTCGGCCCAAGGAACTTAGGAGTTGCTGAAAGCGAAATTCAAGAGCGTGTAGAAGAAGCACTGACGCTTGTCGGCCTTGCGCCCGAACTCTTTGTCGAAAAGTCGCCCTTTGACCTTTCGGGCGGCGAAAAACGGCGCGCTGCGCTTGCGGGAATTTTCGCGATGCGGCCAAGCTATCTTTTGCTTGATGAGCCAATGGCAGGGCTCGACCCATCAGGAAGAAGAGCTGTAATTGCGCTTTTGCAAACGCTCAGGGCTAAGACCGGCTGCGCTATAGTTATGATTTCACATTTTATGGATGATATTGCAAAATGCGCGGACCGCATTGCTGTGCTTAGAAAGGGCACGCTTGAAATGGCTGATACTCCTGAGCGCGTATTTTCAAACCCTGAAGCGCTTTTAAAGATGGGGCTTGATTTACCCCAGGCAGCAAAGCTCAGCCTCGAGCTCCAAAAACGCGGGATGCCTGTGCCAAATGGAATATACAAAGAAGAAGACATAAAACGCTATCTTGTGGAGGCCCTATCATGACGAATATTACGTTAGGGCAGTATTTCCCGGGCAATTCTTCCATACATCGGCTGGATCCGCGCACAAAAATCCTGCTTATGCTTTTGTATATTGTGCTCGTCTTTCTTGTGCGGGATTTGTGGCTTTTTCTGCTGCCGCTTGCCTTTGTCGGGTTTGTGACGCTGCTTGCGCAGATTCCTCTGCTTTATGTGCTGCGATCGCTTAAGCCGCTGCAGTTTTTGCTTATATTTATGTTTATAATCAACCTGTTTTTAACTGCAGGCGAAACCGTGCTTATAACGATTTGGCGAATACGCATAACAAAAGAGGCGCTTGAGCAAGCTGTTTTTATTTCGTCAAGGCTTGTGCTCCTTGTTGGGGGCACTTCGCTTATGACACTTACAACTTCACCTATTTCGCTTACAGCAGGGCTGGAGCTTTTGTTAAAGCCGTTTTCTAAGCTCGGGTTTCCTTCGCATGAACTTGCCATGATGATGACTATTGCGCTTAGGTTTATCCCAACGCTTATGGAAGAAGCAGATAAAATTAAAAAGGCGCAGCTTGCGCGCGGCGCTGATTTTGAAAGCGGCAACCTCATAGCGCGCGCAAAGAGCATGATTCCAATACTTGTGCCGCTTTTTGTATCTGCGTTTCGGCGTGCCGATGAGCTTGCAATGGCAATGGAGTCGCGCTGTTATCATGGCGGTGAAGGCCGCACAAGGATGAATGTGCTGCGTTTTAAACCTGCTGACGCAGCTGCCGCAGCGCTGCTTTGCAGCTTGGGTCTTGCAATAGTGCTCTTGCAGGCTGGGCATTAAAGTTAAAGGAGCTCCAATGGAAAAGAAGCGAAAAAAAGCAGGCACATACATTATAGCTGCTGTGCTTTTGGCAGCCGGGCTTTTGTGGAATGCTGCTCTTGAAAGAAACAGCGAGAGCGGCAGGCTCATAAAGACGCTTAAATCATACGGATACTCGCTTACAAGGGATGAGCTTCATCCAATAGGCACATGGGAAGAGCAAAGCATAAGCGCGCTTCTAAGCGAGGTCAAGCTTAACAAAGCTGTAGAAGCTTCAAAAGCAGCGGGCTTTTCTTCGGATATAGAGCGCAAAGGCACTGTTTCGCTTATTATGGCAGATGCGGGCGGAGGCAGTGTGCTTACGCTCTACCTTGTTAACGGGGAAATTGAGCTTGCTTTCGTGCAGAACCCTGGTTCATTCGATGTGCTGCCCCTGGGGGAAGCGTAGGAAATGCGCAGGATTCGCCTTATTCTTGAATATAACGGCGCTGCATACGCTGGCTGGCAGGTGCAGCAAAACGGAGTTTCTATTCAGGGGCTTCTTGAGAAAGAGCTGAATAAGATTACGGGCGCAGCGACAAAGCTCACAGGTTCCGGGCGGACAGACAGCGGTGTGCATGCGCTTGCGCAGGTTGCGCATTTTGATACAGAAAGCCGCATGGAGGCAGGCAAGTTCGCGTTTGCGCTAAACGCGGGCCTTCCTCGTGATATCCGCGTGCGCTACTCAGACGAAACAGATATGAACTTCCACGCGCGCTATGGTGCCTATATGAAGCACTATCGCTACGCGCTTTATACAGGGCCGCACAGCCGTGCGTTTTTGCGCGATACAGCTTTGCATGTGCATGCAAAGCTCGATGAAGAAAAGCTCCAAAGTGCAGCTGCAAAGCTTATTGGCACGCACGACTTTCGCGCCTTTATGGCTGCAGGGGGCAGGGTAAAATCCACAGTGCGTGAAATTTACAGCTCTGCCTGGTCTTCTTGCGGCAGCCTGCTTTATTACGATATAGAAGGCAACGGCTTTTTGTATAATATGGTTCGCATCATAGTTGGCACAATGCTCGAAATTGCAAAAGGCGCCATTTTTGGGGACGCCTTTTTAACTGCATTTAAAACCGGCTCAAGGCAGGCTCTCGGCGCTACTGCGCCTGCGCACGGCCTGACGCTTGTCAGAGTATGTTATGAGGGCTTTGATACTGCAAAAGTGCTTGGCGAGCTTTAGCTTAAAGCTTTACGCTGCCTTTATGCGGTTCCAAGCCTCGTTGTAAACAGAGACGAACTCTCCAAGGTCATGGAAGACTTCACAGCGTTCAATCACTTCATTTGGCGGGTTATATACTTCATTAAGGAGCATTTCAGGCTCAAGCAGAGCCATAGCTGCTTCATTAGGGGTTGAATAGCCGATAAATTCCGTATTTTTTAGCGCAACCTCAGCATCACAAAGGAAGTTTATAAATGCTTCGGCCTCAGCCGTATGTTTTGAGTTTTTAGGGATTATTATATTGTCAAACCAGATGTTGCTCCCTTCATCAGGCACAGCATAGGCAAGAACCGGGTTTTCTTCAATACACCAGACTGCATCGCCAGAGTATACGATTGCGAGCGCTCCGTTTCCTGCAATCATCGAAGCCTTGATAGGGTCATGCAGGTAGGCCTGCACAATAGGTTTTTGGGCTATAAGCGCATCCTGCGCTTCTTTTATGTGCTGGGGGTCACGGGTGT
>JAKJBL010000046.1:11158-12854 GCA_022707005.1 Bacillota bacterium
CCGAGCATCTTTAGGGTTATGCCTATTGTATCGCGAATGCTGTCATACATAAGAATTTGCCCTGCATAAGCTTCATCCCACAAAATGCGCCAGCTATGTACAGGTTCCTTTACAATATCAGTATTATAAAGAATACCGACAGTTCCCCACATATAGGGGACAGAATAAAGGTTATCTTTGTCAAAAGCCAAATCAAGAAACCTGGGGTCTATATTCTTTAAGTTCGGAATATTTTCCTTATTAAGCTGGTGCAGCATATCCTTTTCTATCATCTTTTCTATAATATAGTCGGATGGGAAGCAGATGTCATAAATAGAGTCAGGCGCTGTAAGCTTAATAAGCATTTCCTCATTGCTTGCAGCTGTAAGGTAGTTGATTTTTATGCCCGGGTGCTCGGTTTCAAATTGCTTGAGCACGCTTTCGTCTATATAATCGCCCCAGTTAAGAACGTTGAGCGTAACCTGCTCCTTTGCTCTGCAGCCAAAAATAAGGCTTAATAAAAGTATAACTGCCAAAAAAACTGCGCACTTCTTCATGTAGGACCTCCAAAAACTAATCTTAACTGCCTTATATATAAAACTCTTGTTACTCGCTTTTGCTTGCCACTTTTTTAAGCTGTACCAAAGCTTCGCGCTCCTCGCGGATTGACTTTAGGTTAACAATAATTAAAAGCGTTACAACCGCAACAAACATGAGCGTAGAAAGCGCGTTTATTTTCGGGTTTATGCCTCTGCGCGCAATGGAGTAAATATAAATTGAAAGGTTCTGCACGCCCTGCGTTGAAAAATAGCTTACCACAAAATCATCAAGCGAGAGCGTAAACGCCAAGATAAACCCCGAAACAACCCCGGGCATAATGTCAGGGAGCACAACGCGCCAAAGCGCCATAAAGGGCGTACAGCCAAGGTCGAGCGCAGCTTCGTAAAGCTCATTTGAGCTCTGCCTTAGTTTTGGCATTACTGAGAAAATTACATACGGAATATTAAAAGTTATATGCGCAATCAAGAGCCGCAAATAGCCGTCGCGTATTGCTATAAACGCAAAAAGCATCATTAGCGAAATGCCGGTTACAAGATCCGGGTTTACAACAGGGAGCTGGCTTATGCCTTCGATAAGCCTGCGCCTGTTCTTTTTCATTGAGTAAATGCCTATTGCTGCGGATGTGCCGAAGATTGTCGCAATTAACGCAGAAAGCACCGCAATGCTAAGCGTTACTGTAAGCGCCTCCATAATCATGGAATCTTTAAAGAGCGCCTCATACCATTGCAAAGAAAAGCCAGTCCAATGCCCCATGGTTTTTGCCTGGTTAAAGGAGTACGCAATTAAAACAAGTATTGGCGCATATAAAAACAGGAGCATCAGCCCAAGGTATGTGCCCTTAAAAAAAGCATGCTGTTTTTTCACCAGAGCGTACCTCCTTCCTGCTCAGCGCCCTCAGTAAAACGCAGCACTGCCATGCTTATAAGTACGAGAATAAGCAAAATGAACGAAAGCGCAGAGCCTGTGCCCCATGCCTGCATTAAGAGAAACTGGTTCTCAATTAAGTCGCCATACATCATAAGCTTGCCGCCGCCAAGCAGCTGAGAAATTGCAAAGGTTGTAATCGCAGGTATAAAAACCATTGTTATGCCGGAAACAACTCCGGGCATTGAAAGCGGCAGCACAACCTTAAAAAAGGTCTGCCGCCCATTTGCGC
>JAKJBL010000047.1:0-283 GCA_022707005.1 Bacillota bacterium
CTCTCTGAAACAAATGAGTTACCGTTGACAATATTAGTAACTTCACATTGGCCTTTGTTATCTCTATCCCAAAGAAAATAACAAATGCCTCCGGCAATATCAACGCCAGGGAAACATTCATTTGCATTTTCATAATCAGTAATTACTCTGATTCGCTTGTCTTTCATCATTTCTGTTCTGAAATCGTTTAAACCTTTTCCGCCAGCAAACCAGCGTGACGGAATTATCATTGTTAAAAAGCGAGGTTTAAGCCGTTTTGCTTGACGAATGAAGTGTTGATAAA
>JAKJBL010000047.1:293-5176 GCA_022707005.1 Bacillota bacterium
GCGCTTGCATTATTCCCCCCATCACTCAACTGATACGGCGGATTGCCAATAATAACATCAAACTTCATATTAAAAATTCCTTCAGGCTTAGTTGTGTGTATAAACTCGTATGCATGAGTTTCAAGGCTTGTATCTCTGTCATATTCACCTTTTGAAGCCCCGCAAAAGGCACATTTCTCTTTGCGCCAAATATGCTTAGTTTTCTTAAAGCGTATGTTGCCTTCCGCATCATTAAAGTGCGTTACCGAAAACACGCTGTTCGGGTATTTTGAGCAGTAAAGGCTCCTGCGCGATAAAAGCGATGTAATTTCTGTAATTGCAATGCCAAAAAGCTGATTGTGGAAGATATGGTCAATACGCTCCTGCAAATCGGGAATTTCATCTTTAAGCCCGACTAAAAGCCGTTTAGCTATTTCGCGCAGAAATACGCCCGATTTTACGGCAGGGTCGAGGAAGGTGGTATTTTTATCGCTAAACAACTCCTGCGGGAGCAAATCAAGCATTTTATTCGCAATTTCAGGCGGTGTAAATACCTCGTCGCTTGAAAGGTTTGCTAGGCATGAAAGCACATCCGGGTTATATGTGTTCATAAAAGGCTTACCCATGTTCCTGCACCCTCCTGTAATGGATTGGAGCGAACTCGCGGATAGGCAGGAGAGGGAAGGATAGCTGCTCTTCGTTTTGCGTGGCATTATCCTCTACAAGCATCAAATCAAGCCTAAAGTCGCGCCGCTTAAGCATGTTGCTATTGACTGCCGACCATTCGGCGAAAATAATTGGCTCACCTGTTGCTGTTTTCATAGTAAGCGCATCTCCGCAGAGTATGTTGTGGCTAAGAATATAGCGCACAGCTTCGCGCGTTTCATCGTTTGCTTCCTTTTTACAATTCGCCGTGTATTCATTATTAAAAATATCAAACAACCGCTTGCGGCACTCGTCCGTATTATCATAAAGAAGCTCAACACCATAAATGCTTGTAACGGCAATAACCGCATATCGCTCATAATCCGGAGCATTCTTGCCATACCGAGCTTTTACAACAGCAAGCTTCCGCCGCAAAATCTCGGCAAGGAAGTTCCCGTTGCCGCATGCTGGCTCTAAGAAGCGGCTCTCTATGCGCTCCGTCTCCTGTTTTACAAGGTCGAGCATAGCGTTGACTTCCCGCTCACCTGTAAAAACCTCGCCATGGTCGGCAACGCGCTGTTTGGATTTTGTGTGTTTGTTATTCGTATTATTTTCCACAGGGTATTGCACCTTACTCATTGGTTTATGCTTTAAGTTACTTACTTACCTACATATATTATCTCAGACTTGAAGTAGAATTTATAGTTTTATTTGCCTTTGTGTAGTTAGGCTCGATTTCCGGATATTGGTTTTGGGGTGCTCAACCTGCTTATTATTTTAGCTGTATGCTTATATCATTAGGATAAGAGAACGCCCATTAATTACATTAAATCACATTTGGAGGTTACAAGCAAACGAATGCCAAGCGCTTGATTTGCCAGCACCCTTTAACTTCTTTCCACCCACCTAACCTCACTGCCATCCGTGAATAAAAAGATGAACTCCTGCTTGGAAAGCGGTGTTACTTTATCAACAGTCTTTAGCCATGCCTGTTCGTCAAACTCTGTTAAAGGCTCAGCATCCTCAAAGCAGCTAAGGAACCTTTGGCTTTTCTCGCGCGTTTCTTCGCGTTTAAGGCGTTCTGTGTGTATTGCCTGCCTTTTTTGTTCAAGGGCAGCATATTGCTCCTGCATAGCGGTATACCTTTGTTTATATTCAAGCTGGTCCATAGCCCTGGCTGCATTTTCTACAACGCTGTTTTGCATGCGCTCTGCTAAAGCGTCAAGCTCATCCTGCAGCTTTGAGTACTCTGTGTTTAGGTAGGATATATCGCCAAGCTCATAAAGTGTGTCTTTAAGTATGCTTAGCCTTTCAGCTTTATTTGTAAGCAGGGAGTTGAACACCCTGATAAATGCATCTTTAATTAAGTTCTCGTCTAAGGTCGGGCTAGTGCAGCGCGGGTTGTTGCGGTATCTGCTGTTGCATTGCCAGACAACCTTGCGGTTTCCGGTATTTGAATGCCATACCTTTGGCCCATAGTTATACCCGCAGTCACAGCAGATTAGCTTGTGAGCTAAACAGCTGTTTGTGCTTCGTGATTTTCCTGTCTTTCGCCTTGCCTCTATAATGCTCTGCACAAGATCGAAGGTGGCAGGGGGGATAATGGCTTCATGGCTGTTCTCTACATGGTACTGGGGAACTTCGCCTTCATTGCGCTTCTTTTTCTTTGTAAGGAAATCAACAGTAAAGCGCTTTTGCAAGATTGCCTCACCCTTGAACTTTTCATTTGTTAGAATGCTCATAATAGTTTCAACATGCCATGCCTTTTTGCCGGTAGGGGAGGGGATATGCTTTTCCATTAAGAGCTTTGTAATTTTAGTTGCTGAGTTCCCCTCAAGAAAGAGATTGTAAATTAGCTTTACTGTTTCAGCTTCTTTCTTAACTACCTTGGGCATACCGTCCTCGCCTTTTTCATACCCTAAGAAGTTCTTGTACGGTAAGCTTACTTTTCCTGCAGCAAAGCGCCTGCGCTGTCCCCACTTTATGTTTTCAGAGAGACTCCTGCTCTCTTCCTGGGCTAAGGATGCCATAATGGTAATAAGCAGTTCACCCTTGCTGTCTAAGGTGTAGATTCCTTCTTTTTCAAAGTATACTTCAACGCCTTTATCCTTAAGCTTTCGTATAGCTGTAAGGCTGTCTACTGTGTTTCTTGCAAACCTGCTTATTGATTTAGTTATTATCATGTCTATTTTGCCGTTTAGGGCATCCTCAATCATGCGGTTGAAGCCATCGCGGTTTTTTGTGTTTGTGCCTGATATACCTTCATCTGCATATACCTCAACAAGCTCCCAGCCTTCTTTTTCGCTTATGTGCTTTGTATAATGGCTTACCTGAGCTTCATAGCTTGTAAGCTGCTCAATGTTGTCTGTTGAGACTCTTGCATATGCTGCAACACGCTTCTTGCTTAAAGGGTGAAAGCCTTGCTCAAGAATATGCTTTGTTGGGGGAATGACTGTAACTTTTAAAGCGCTTGATTGCATTTAAACTTCCTTTCTGCGCGGGTTGTCCTCATATGTGCGCTCAACAATGCGCCCGTCAAAGAATATAAAGCTAAGCCTGTTTGCGTTTATAATCACCTCTTTAATCTTTGCTTTAAAGATTGTTTCACTGAAGCTATCTAATCCGAGTACCTCAGATGATACGCGCATAAGGATGCCTTCTGGAATCTGCTTTGACGCGCAATATGACTTCCCTAACTTGTTGAATGTTGAGCAAATCCAAACAGGGCTTGCATACTTGCTCCCAGCATTAGCAATCTTGTGCCTGTAATGCTTTTTGCAGATATCGCACACAAGCTTACTTGTAAATGGGTATATTCTTCTTTTCTGATTATTCGGGTGGTACACCATAGCTCTCCTTTTAATCTCTTCCTGGACTTTATTAAAAAGTTCTTTTTCAATGATTGGTTCATGGCTCCCCTCAACAAGGTATTTAGGGAGCGTATCAAGGTTATATCGTTTTCTTTTAGTAATGTGGTCTAAAACAAAGGTCTTTTGCAGGAGCATATCCCCTGTATACTTTTCATTCTCGAGTAAGTACTTAACCATGCTCTCATGCCAAGTTCCGCCGCGCTTAGTTTTAATACCAAGCTCATTTAGCTTTTGTGCAATACCTACCTTGCTCATGCCGCTTAAGTAGTCGCAGAAGATCATCCTGACTGTTTCAGCTTCTTTAGGGATAATGACAAGCTTCCCGTGTATAAGCTTATAGCCAAGCATTGAGATGCTTACAGGCCTTCCTTTAGCAAACTGTGTGCGTATACGCCACTTGCAGTTTTCGCTTACAGATAGGCTTTCTTCCTGCGCATATGAAGCGAGGATAGTAAGCATTAGCTCGCCATCCCCGCTTAATGAGTGAATATTCTGTTCTTCAAAGTATATATCAATGTTTAGCGCTTTAAGCTCACGCACTGTTTCGAGCATTGTAACTGTGTTTCTTGCAAGCCTTGAGATGGATTTTGTTATTATTAAATCAAGCTTGCCTGCCCTGCAGTCACATAGTAATCTTTGAAACTCCGGTCTATTGTCCTTTGTGCCTGTAAACGCCTCATCTGCATATACGCCTTTATACTCCCAATCTGGGTTCTGCTGGATATAGCTGCTGTAGTAGCTTACCTGGGCTGATAGCGAGTGCAGCATTGCATCCTTAGCGCTTGAGACCCTTGCATATGCACAAACCCGTAATTTATGAGTCTCCTTTGGTACGGGTTTAATAAGCCTTACTCTTCGCATATATTCACCCCCTTGCAGGTAGCACATATTAGCTCACATTGGCGCATATAGCAAGTGAATAAACGCCTAAAATAGGGCAGATCTTCTTAGTTAGAGTATTTAAACCTATCCCTTGTATAGCACTCATACGAGCAGTGCTTGCGCCCTTTGTCATATGATAGAAAGGTGGTATTGCAGCCTTTGCATGTTAAGACTGCCTTGTTATCTGCTACGTTCTTAAGCCACCAGGCAAGCCTGCATTTATCTGAGCAGAATGTCTTTGGCTTTTGCTTAGGTTTTTGGAATATTGGCTTAGCACATTGCTTGCATGAATATGCACAAGGAGCTAAAGCAGCTGGCGCATATATATCGTTGCGCCTGCAAAATGACTTTACTGTGTTCTTTGGGACTAGAACTGCATCTGCAATAGCTGCATATCCTAAGCCTTTGCTGCGCATCTGTTTAATAGCTTCTTTTTGTTCATCAGTCATCTTTGTAAAAAGGGGTGCATACACACCCCCAATCTCCTTAGATTAATTAATGTTAACT
>JAKJBL010000047.1:5186-12531 GCA_022707005.1 Bacillota bacterium
TTGTCTTAGGCCCTGCTTTACCGTCAACAGTGAGCTTTGCATTCTTCTGGAATTTGCGCACAGCCCCTTTTGTGAGGGGGCCGAAAACTCCGTCAAGTGTGCCTAATGCATACCCGCGCTTTTTAAGTGCTGTTTGCAGCGTAACGACGTCTGCGCCGTGTATATAAGGTTTTGTGAGTTTGAGTATGCGTTTTGCTATATGGGGTGCCGGCAGTGGAGGGGGTAGTGGAGATGAATTAAAAAATGCTGGTCTCCCATATACATCCCAGCCGCTTAGCTTAGATTTTGTTACACCTGTTGCCCTACCTTTAGCTTCAATAACATTTAGGGAATCCACGACATACCCGACATGGTACGCCTTGCCCTTAGAATTAAGCTTAAAGGCGAAGTCACCGGGCAGGAGCTCATCCTTAGTAACATTAGTGCAAATGCTTAGCAATCCATTTGCAGTTGTGTCCTTTTTTAATAACCCTTGGTTTACGAAGAAATAGGTTCCAAGCCCCGAACAGTCAAAAGCACGCAGCACATCTCCATACCCTGCTTTTACCTGCCCTTTCCAATATGCTATTGCACGTTCAGCGTTTAGGGCGCTGTTTTCTTTGTTGCGTATCCAGGCTTCGTTAATAGTTTGACCCTGTTCACCCTGGCCGCCCCAAATGTATATGCTGTGGTTCTTAACTTGTTCTTCAAGGTATGATATGAATTTACTTAGCACCCTTTTTGCCTCCTTTATCAGTAAGCTGCAAAAGCATGTCTTTAAGCCTTTCCGGTATTGGAAGCCCGAGCCTTGAGGCGTTTTCTAAGAATGAAATGCCTTCATTGCTTAAATAAAAGAAAATTGTCGCAGTCCTAAATGTGCTCCCTTCACCTAAGACATACTTGTCTATCATGTGTGCAAGCCCTACAAGGCCAAAGATCAAGACCTTCTTAAAGATACCCTTTGCGCCTATTTCGCTGGATAACCTCTTGTTAACGATTGCACACATTACACCGGTAAGGTAGTCAAGTGCAACAAACACGATTAGCGCAATCAAAAAGCCATCCACTCCTCCCATGTACCAGCCTATCCAGCCGCCGATTGCAGTAAAGATAAGCTGGATGCTATTCCAAACTCGCATTTAATATCCTCACTTTCATTTACTAACTAAAAACGCCCCCCATGTAGGAGCGTCTAAAGAGTTCGTATTAAGTCCTGGAGCTGTTGCACTATATCCGCTCTTGGCCTGCCTTGTCTAAACTTGAGCCATTCAAAGGCAGGAATTCCGAAAGAGCCTGTGCCAAAAGTGTTAATAATGCTTACAACATCCATAACTGCATCTCTAAGTTCACTAATATGCTTAGGCCATGCCCAAAGGGGGGTGCGCCTTGTCAGGATGGCTTCGCTCCACAGTTTAGGAAGCAGGCCGTAATAGCTTCTTATTGTATTTGCAGCATCCCTAAGCTCCTTTATATGCGCTGCTTTTACAGTTGTAATATTTGCATGAATTGAGCTAAACGGGTCTGAGCCAATTAAGAACGTAACTGAAGCTGTATCGCTCTCTGTTCCGGTTATGCTGTTTACTGCCTTAACTAAAAGAGTGTGGCTGCCCGGAGTTAGTGTTTGCGGAATGAATATAACTGAGGCATTGCTCGAAAGTGGGGAAGAGACAGAGAAATGCTCTATATCAATCTCACTCTTAAACCAGGCTCCGCTATCTACGCGGACTCTTAAAACCTGCTCACCTGCATATACACCTGTCTTAAGCAGTACCCTCGGTGTTAAAGAGTAAGTGGTCCTTAAAGCAACAGGGGATACTACCATTGGTACAGGAGGGCTTGTTGCCATGCTTATAACATTGCTAAGGCTGTATAAAGACATTGCATCTAAGGTATCAACAACCCTAATGCGGTATTTAACCTTAACTGCTTCGCGCATATCAGCAAGAACTTCTGTGCTTCCATATGCTGCTGCAGATAGTATGGTTTTAAGTGTTGTAAAGCCTGTCCATGTAAGGCCGCTGTCTAAGGAGCTTGCACCTTGAATTATGTATGATTTAATTGCGCTAGTACCCTGTATAACACCGCTCCAGGACAGGGTGATGTTCCCCCCATCATATACTTCAGGGCTTGCTGTAAATAATGAAGGCGCAGATGGCAGGATGTTCTTTCTTAAAGGTCCTGACACAACCCAGTCTGAGTAGAACTCCTCACCAAGCGCGCCCAGGGTGCGGAGCCTGAACCTTTTGTAGCTTCCGCGTACAGTGGGTGGCTCAACATATAAAGTACCGCTGCCTGTAGATGAAGCTATAACTGTTAATGGAAGCCACTCGCCCCAGACCTCCCCGTCTATTGACTCAGAGTATTCGACTTCATACCCTGTAATTAGGTTTGAGCCATCGCCTTTAGCTTCACTCCACATTAAGGGCGCGCTTGTCTCAGAAACTGCCGGCAGGCTTATATGCTTAGGAGGCTCACATGGGATTGGCTGAATATACGAGATACTAAGGCTGTGCTGTGAAGGAGTTGGCGAGAACCGCTTTGCATCGCTTGTACCGGTTTGGTCATTAGGTACACGCTCAAGCCGAAAGATATGGTGCGGGCTGTTGTTCTCTACAATCCACTTTACAATATCCGTGACATCTACTTCACGAAGTCCCGCAGCAGAGCCTGATAGGGTGAACTGCTTACCGTCACATGCTAAGAACGGGCCTAAGCTCCAGGTAAATGCGCCCCAGTTTCCGACCCTTAAGCTTACTTTGCTCTTTAGGGTTGAAGCAAATCCGCCTGCAATCTGCTCTAGATTTAGCGTTGCGCTTATAATGGTTGAACCTGCAGGAATACTTTCGCTTATGTTGTTAAAGTTAAAGAAGCAGTTGTTCGTAGTTGCTGAATATCTTCCTACATCGCAGGAGTTACTGTTTGCTTCAGTTGACTTTGCTCTGTCAATCTCGCAAATATGGGTGCACGCTAAGGTTAAGTCAGGCATATATACTCCTTATTCATATACAGCTGTAATTAACGAGTTAATAATGCCGCAGAGGGATGTATCAAGGCGTATGTCAGTAATTTTATCCTGTGTTATTGAAACAACACCCTTGCCGATAAGTACATCTGCTAAGCCAAGCTCGTATGTATCAGGCGTCCGCTCTAAAGCCAAAGGCACAGGCTGGTCGCTTGCAGTGCCCTGCTTAATAGCAAGATAAATGCTGCGCTCTATTGCGCTTAGCCTTAATACAACCCTATCAACCCTTGCTTTTGTGCCGTTTGCTGTATTTAATGTTAGCTCTAACGCCTCTGTATTCTCATATGCATACCCCTTTATAAAGGCGCTGCCCGGATTAATAAGTAGGTGCATGCCTTCGCCTGCAGTTACCTTGAGGTTGTTTGTATCAGCATAAAAGATACCGTTAGTAACAAGCTTTGAAAAGTAACCGGCAAAGTCTGTTGCGTCATATACGCGGTCACCGCCTGACGAGTTAAAGAGCCCGCTCTTTTGCATATCGTTATTTCTCCTTTAGTTTCTGTGCGAGCGTGAGTGCGCCGCGGCCAAAGACTACGTCTATATGCCTGCCTTCGCTGTCGTAGGTTTCTTCAATTTCAGTTATGCGCGTTTGCATACTGACACCCCAGCGTTTTGCTATTACTGTTACAATGTCGCCTAGGTCAAAATCCTCTTTATATTTAAGATTACCGTGCTCATGGAGAACTGCGTCAAAGCTTTGCACCATGTTAAGCTCCTTTAGCCTGGATTCACCATGGAGCAAAAGCGCGGTCTCGTACTCTTCACCAAAGTCGTTTATGCGCAGGGCCTTAGCATCTACAAATGTTTCATACCTATCTAGGCCTGAACCTGTTCCTGCAATTGCCATTACACGCTCTGAGCCTTCACCTTCGCCGCCAATGAGCGCTGTGGATGCGTAATCATGAGTGCTGTGTATATATGATTGCTCAGTCAGGTTCTCAAACTCTCTTGAGAATACCGAGGATGTAAGACGACCCTCATACAGCGTAACAGTGAACAGCTTTGATTGAGGGTTAAAGACTGTGCGAAGGCCCACATCATGCGCTCTGCACAAATCCCCTATTGTTGTAAGCAGGTTTTTGTATGAGACCTGCATATTAAGCGTGTAGTTAAATGTCACTGAGGAAAATGCCAGGCCTGGTATTGTTCTATCAGCATCTGTTGGGGTTAGTGCATTGTTTGCAAGAAGCTGCGCAATGCCGGTTGAAAGGTTCCCCTGTAATATTTCTGTCTGCCATATAATCCTTCTGCCTAACAGCCCTGTAAGAAAGCAGCCGCTTACAGTAATGGTTTCCTGCAGTTCTTCGTTTAGTTCAATATGCTCTATTATCCCTGCTTCTAAATCGTCACTCTTCCAGAGGATATGCCCCATGCGCAGCAAGTTCAGGTTGTTGGTGTCCGCAATTGCACGAAGTGAAAAGCTGCCGCACTCGCTGTATTTTCTAGTCCACTGGAGGTATTCATACGCCTCAACAACTCCTAAGAGTTCACGCTCTGTATTAAAAACATATAGCTCCATTCAAACCCCTTATCACAAGTTTATTGTTATCACCAATTGTTGATTAAACCCCCAGATATTTTGCCCTAAACAGGATTGTTACCTCGAGCATATCCATGTTCTCCTGTGCACTGTAGCGCAGGGTGTTGCGGCCCACCCCAAGCTGAAGGAAGGTTGAGGATGTGTCAACATACGGGAATGCGTTTAGCTTAGTACTCCCGAGCATGCTTGTTACGCGCTTAGATGCAAAGTATGTATCCACTATTATTTGCTCATTAGGCTCCATATTTTTAAGAATGCGCATATACTCGCCTGTATCTACATTCATGAGTTCGGGGTTTGTTACGCTTGCAAGCGCTTTGAACTTAATGCTGCACCCGCAGGGAACGTCCCCGTCATTGTCTACAGTAATAATCTGGCTTGGCTCACGCACGCCAAACTCCATCCCTGTATATAGGATTTCAAGGAGGAAGCTAAACTTAGCTCTCCAAGCAGCAAGCTCTACGCGAAGTTCATCTATTGCCTCAAAAAACGGTGAAGGGCAGAGGAGCGAGATTAAGAAGGAGGGTCTTTTGCTGCTCTTTTGTATGAACATTACTTCCTCAACAAGCGCAGGTATACGTTTATTGCGGTATATAAGCATGCCTTTAGTCTTTGGTGAGAACACATGTAAAAGCCGCTGCCTGTACTTAAACGCATCCTCCTCTTTGTTTGTAAGGATTACACCTTCTAAAGTAATGTTTCGCATATTTAAAGTGCCTGAAATAAAAAAGGCGCCGTCCTGGTTTGGCGCCTTAAATGTGTTAATGCTTTGAGCTATTGAGCCTGTGCCGTCTACTTCTGTAAGGAAGTAGGGCTTAAGCTGCTTTAGCGTTATTGCCTCACCGCTTATAGCCTCATATGTAATTTGCATATCCACCCCCTAAAGTTCTAGTGCAAGCTTGCGTGAAAGGAGCTTGAACTCGCGCATTAATTCACGTTCGCTTAAAGCTCTTGGTGTTACAACAGATATATTCTGGTTAATTGTATTGCCGTGCGAAGCAGTAACCCCGTCCGAGCTTACCCTTGTATTAATATCCAGCTCTGTTGGGACTGCGTTGAATATCTCAGCTCGTATATTTTCCATTGCATCTTTAAACCCTGTTCCTAGTCCCTTTGCCATATTACTGCCTATATCCATGAATACAGCTGAAGGAGAGCGAATGCCAAGTACACCCTTAACACCGCTTACAATGCCTCCAACAAAATCGCTTATCTTAGAGCGTATCCACGAGACCATGCTCTGAATCCCGTTCCAAAGCCCTGTTACAATATTCTTGCCAATTTCCCATACAGAGCTTACTGCCTTGCCTAAGCCGTCAACAATTGCTCTTACTATTTGGGGGAGCGCCTTAACAAGCTCAGGGATTGCTCTTACTAATCCTAAAGCTAGCTGTATAGTTAGCTCTATACCCATATTAACAAGAACAGGCAGGTTCTCCGTTATGAAGTTTACAATAGCCTTAATAATCTTAGGCAGTTCCTGTATAAGCTTTGGCAATGCGTTAATCAACCCCTGTGCAAACCCCTGTATAAGCTTTTGTGCAGCGTCTAAAAGCTTAGGCATGTTCTCTATAAGCACATGCACAATTAAGATAACAGCTTCTACTATAGAGGGGATAAGCACAGGCAGCGAGTTAGCTAGACCGTTTGCTAATATAACAATCATCTGTGCTGCCATATCCACAAGCATTGGAAGTGAGGCAAGAATTCCGTCCAAGAGCGCGAACAGGAGCTTTCCGCCTGCTTCTAATATAATGGGCAGCATATTCATAAAGGCAGATGAGAACATATTTATAATGCCCATTGCGCCATCTACAACCGTAGTTATATTATCCGCTATACCACGTATGACAGCTCTTAATATCTCGCCGCCAAGCTCAATAAGTTTAGGCAGGAATGCATCTATAACATTTACAGCTTCTTTAAACACATCTGAAAACGCAGCAGCCATATCTTTTGCGCTGCCAGTACCGCTTAATACTCCTAAGAATGCATCCGAGAGAGTGCTTAAGGCAGGGAGCATCTGCCCCATTACCTGTGCTTTAAATTCGTTTGCCATTTGCCCTACGGTTGCTTTTGTTTCGCCTAAGATAGCATTAAGTACTGCCATCTTGCCTGCATCAGTCTTAGCTAATGCTTCGTTCATTCCGCCTACTGACTCAGAGACTACATCTATTAATACTGCTGCGCGTTCTTCTTCATTGCCGAACTTTAATATCTTAGCCTGCGCTTCGTCAAAGGAGTACCCGTACCTTGACAGAGCCCCGACCTGCCCGTTCATTACTTTACCTAGCATTGTTGCAATGTTTACTGCGTTCTCCTGAGTAGCATTAACGCCATACTGTTGTGCTGCCATATCGTTCATGACCGGGAGGAGCCTCTTAAGCGTTTCTGTTTTTCCTATATATGTTGCAAGCTCCTGTGCTCCGCCTAGCTGGGTAATAGAAGATATAACACCCATGCGTTCCTGAGCCTTTGTTAAGTCAACTATGCTTTTGACTTCACTATCAGCTGCACCCATAGTGTTCCTCATTACCTGAGCTAGCTTTGCGTGGTTTTCCGCAGCTTCGTTTGCAGCCTGGCTGCCTTCAACAATATAGTCCTTTAGAGCTGAGCCAAGTTCTTTTACTATATTCACAAGGCCTTGAAGTCCTGCTTTAATTGCATCTGCTACAAGGCTTGCCTTTAGGACATCGCCAAATATTGATGTTTTCTTTGTTGCATCCTCAAGCTCATTTGAAAACGCATCTGTTTCCTTGCCTGCGCCGTCAAGCTCTGTTCCTGCTTTATCTACTGCTTTACTA
>JAKJBL010000048.1 GCA_022707005.1 Bacillota bacterium
CTCAATTGCAGTTACTTGGTGTTCTCTAATTGCATATTCAGGGACACCAAGCAGATCGTCCTCAACATTGCATTGCAATACTATTTGACCATATCCCCGCTCATACTTCCTAAATGAATCAAGCATCGTTTTAAGCGTTGGAAATTCTACAACCTTGCCCTTTTCCAGCCTTAGCGCGGAATCCCTTTTTAATGCCGATTCACCGATTACGCAGACTACCCCTGCCATTGCAGCACCGCTGAAGTAATCTTGCCAGTTAAGTTTTATTAATGCAGGCAGTATAATTGGAATTGCAAGTTTAACTTCGTTATATTTACCAAACTTCTTTTCAAGGTTCACTTTATAGATATTTGCGTCTTCGTAGTTGGCATTTGCTCCTAAAGCTCCGAACACTCTGCCGTTGATATTAAAATGGGAAAAGTCAATCGGATAATCCTTCTCAGATGCCACTTGGTTGGCGCCTGTATTTGTGGGGTAAACCGCTTGTGCACCCAGTACAGCTGAAAGAGCAATTTCACAAGTACCATCACAGTCTTCTGTGCAAAGAGAGCACATTCCGGATTGCGGTGATATGTGCCGGCTCCTCATATATGTATCATTGAATGCAGATGAAAGCTTAGGCGAATATGTCATAGCGATACCTCCCCGACCATCAATATAAATAATACTATATACAAATCATATCACATATCAGGGCAAAAACCAGCTTGCTCTTAATAAGCCCAAAAAAGCATCGTAGCCGGGGAGATTTCAGGAGCAACTTCCTTAAGTTGTTTTATAATGACTTAGAATCGCGCATTAAGCTCTACGGTTAAAACACAAAGAAACATAAAAAACCAACGGACTGCCCGGCTTTAGCTTGGTTAGGGAGCAGAGGTTGGCTGGATGTCAGGCAGAAGGGTACAATTGGGCATCTACCACAAATCCCATTATTATTCGGTGTATATCCGCCTGCCAAATACCTATGAGCATAATATTGTAGGCATTCTTAGGACTGTTTGTTTAACTGGGTATATTTAAGCAGCAAACACTTACCTCGACGAACAATTGCCTGTCCACATCCTGGGGTTTCATAACTTTACACTGTCCACAATCCGGGATTCTGAACCTTTCAAGTGTCCATTTTATAGGGTATATTTTATTCCTGCTTTTTTATACTATTAAACGATACCCCATACAATTAAACGATTCATAGAGGGGGTGGGTGCAAAATGTTACAGAAACTAGCATAGAGTCCCCTCTAAACAGGTGTAAAGTTAAAGTCCCCTGAATCAAAAGAGCCCACAAACTGTGGACTTTTTAGTGCAATTGATGAAACCTAGTTCAATGAGTAAGCATGCGGCAATTGATACAAATAAACGATTGGTAGGTGGGTGCATGGGGTGCAAGCGTTAAATGGAGGAAAAACCCCTCCTTAACTTTTAGCTTTCAGCTTAATGTCGATTGCAGCTGCTGCGCGCTTACCTGCACCCATTGCTAAAATTACAGTAGCAGCGCCTGTAACAGCGTCCCCTCCTGCGTATACAAGGGGCTTTGATGTTTCCATGCTTTCTTCATTAACAATAATACCGCCCCACTCATGTGCTTGCAACCCGGGAGTTGTGTTTTTTATTAGCGGGTTTGGTGAGTTGCCTATTGCCATAATTACTGTTTCAGCCTCAAGCAAAAAGTCTGAGTCAGGCTTTGGCACAGGCCGCCGCCTGCCTGAAGCATCAGGTTCGCCAAGCGTCATTTCAATGCAAGTTAAGCCTCTTACACTGCCTAAGCTGTTGCCGAGGATTTCTGTAGGGCAGCAAAGCGTTTTGAAGATTACCCCTTCTTCCTTGGCATGGTGCACTTCCTCAATGCGCGCAGGCATTTCTGCCTCGCTGCGCCTGTAAACTATATATACGGTTTCTGCGCCAAGCCTTAAGCAGCAGCGCGCTGCATCCATTGCAACATTGCCGCCGCCTATAACTGCAGCGCGCTTGCCTACATATACAGGAGTATCCGAATTTGGGAAGTCATAAGCCTTCATGAGGTTTACTCGCGTTAAGAACTCGTTAGCTGAATATACGGAGTTCAGGTTTTCGCCCGGGATTTTCATAAAGTTGGGGAGTCCTGCGCCTGTGCCGATAAAAACTGCTTTATAGCCTTCTTCTTCCATTAGCTCGTCAAGGCTTATTGCGCGGCCTATAACTGCGTTTGTTTCTATTTTTACGCCGAGGCGCTCCAATTCCTCAATTTCTTTTTTAACAAGCGCCTTGGGGAGCCTAAACTCAGGTATGCCGTAAACAAGCACTCCGCCCGGCTTATGCAGCGCTTCGAAAATCGTTACATCATAGCCAAGCTTTGCAAGGTCTCCTGCGCAGACAAGCCCGGCTGGGCCTGAGCCAATTACGGCAACCTTTTTGCCTGTGCATTTTAGCGCTTTGCTTACCTCTGCCTGTGCGTTTTCTATTGCATAATCTGCTGCAAAGCGCTCAAGTCTGCCTATTGCAACAGGCTCGCCCTTTTTAGCAAGCACGCATAGCGCCTCGCATTGAGTTTCCTGCGGGCAGACTCTGCCGCAAATTGCAGGCAGGCTGTTTGTTTCTTTAATAATAGCATTTGCTTTATTATACTCGCCATTTCTTATCGCTTTAATAAACCCGGGTATATCAACATTAACAGGGCAGCCTTTTACGCAGGGCTGGTGCTTGCACGAAAGGCAGCGCATAGCTTCAAGGCCTGCAGTTTTTTCGTCGTAGCCTAACGATACCTCTTTAAAGTTCTTAATGCGTTCTTTTGGGGGCTGTGTACGGGCGCTGTGCTGCTTATTCATTTTTGCCTTCTTCTTACAAAAGCCTGCATGCATGGCGCTCCATGCATTCGCCCTCTGCATCTTTATACATGTGGCTCCTTTGTATTGCCTCTTCAAAATCAACCTTATGCCCGTCAAATTCAGGGCCGTCAACACAGGCAAACTTTGTTTCACCGCCAACTGTTACTCTGCAGCCGCCGCACATGCCTGTGCCGTCAATCATAATCGGGTTAAGAGAAACTGTTGTGCTTATTGAATATGGTTTTGTAAGAACGCAAACTGCGTGCATCATTGCAAGCGGACCTATTGCAATTACATGGTCGTAACGCACGCCGTTTTCAAGCTGCGTTTTTAATGCATCAGTAGTGAAACCCTTTTTGCCGTTTGAGCCGTCGTCCGTAACAACAATAAGGTTTGAGCATACGCTTTTAAGCTCATCAAGGAGAATAAACAATTCTTTAGAGCGAAAGCCGACTATTATATCAACATCTGCACCAAGATTATAAAGCGCCTTTGCCTGCGGGTATGCAATAGCAGTCCCAAGCCCGCCGCCTATAATTGCGACCTTCTTCCCGCTTAAGCCGTCAAACTCGCTCGGGTTGCCGAGGGGGCCTGCAAAGTCCGCAATAAAATCCCCTTCTTTAAGCGCGTCAAGCCGCTTTGTTGTAGCGCCGACCTTTTGAAATATTATTGTTATGCTGCCTCGGGTTCTATCATAATCTGCAATTGTAAAAGGTACGCGCTCCCCGTCTTCATCTACCCGAAGTATAATAAACTGCCCTGCAAGCGCCTTCCTTGCAACAAGCGGCGCATGCACTTCCATAAGCGTTACTGTGTCGTGGAGCTGACGCTTTTTTAGAATCTCGTACATTAACAACCTCCAAGCAGCTATATACATAGCCTCAAGTTGCATTGTAACGCTATGATAAATAACATGTCAACATGCGGGCGGCTAAAGGAAGCCCGTCTTTTTAACTGCAACCTGAAGGGTTTTTCGCAAAAAGCGCAGTTTTCATTCTACTTTTTGGCAAGGCGTGGTATCATAGTAAAAAGAGTTAAGGGGGAGGGCGTATGCAGCTTACGCTTGATGGCAAAAAAATAGAAGCCGCCTGCGGGGAGACGCTTTTAACGCTTATCCGCCGTGCCGGGTTTTATGAGAGCGACCTAGAGAAGATGCCGCTTGCAGCTATGATTGGCGGCGAAGTGTTTCACTTAAACTATGACCCTGTGCGCCTAAAAGACGGCGAGGAAGAAGCCAGGAGCGCAGTTGCTGCAGCGAACGGGCAAATAAGCCTGCTGCGCTACAAAGACAAAATGGGCAAGCGCGTATATGAGCGCACTCTCCTTTTTGTGCTTATTCTCGCTGTAAGGCGGCTCTTTCCTGGAGCAAGGGTGCTTGTGCAGTACTCGCTTGGGCAGGGATTATATATCCGACTTGAAAAAACGCCTGCGCTTTCGTTAAGCGATACCCTGCTCCTTAAAGACGAATGCCTGAGCATACTGCGCGAAGATTTTCAGCTTACGCGGGAGCGCCTTAATATCCGCGATGCAATAGCCTTTTTTAGCAAGGATGGCCAGCGTGACAAGGTGCGCCTGCTTCAATGGCGCAAATTCAGCTATTTCGATGTTTACAGGCACGAAAACTATATGGACTATTTTTACGGGGAGATGCTCCCAAGCACAGGCTATTGCCGAGTGTTTAACCTCGAATACCTTTACCCCGGCATGGTGCTTCTAATGCCGGATGCCAAGAACCCGAACAGGCCTGCAACTTACAGGCACAGCCCGAAACTCGCTGCCGTATTTTACGAAAGCGACGAGTGGGGCAGACTTCTGCGCTGCTCAAATGTTGCAGACCTTAATGATATGATTGCAAACGGCAGTGTGCGCGAGCTTGTGCGCGTAAACGAGGCGCTACACGAAAAGAGCTATGCAGGACTTGCAGACCGCATTGTTAAGCGGGGTGCGCGCGCTGTGCTCCTTGCGGGCCCTTCTTCCTCAGGCAAAACTACCTCAGCCAACAGGCTCTATACGCACCTTCGGGTGCTTGGCAAAAACCCCGTGCTACTCTCTCTCGACGATTATTATATTGACCGCGATAAAATCCCTGTTGATGAAAAGGGCGAGCGCGACCTTGAACATATAGAAACGCTCGATTTAAGCCGCTTTCGCGAGGATTTGGAGAGCCTTCTAAAAGGCATGGAAACAGAGATACCTGAGTTTAACTTTAGTGAGGGCAGGCGCAGTCCAAAAGGGCGTATGCTAAAAGTTGGCTCTGACGAGCCGCTGATAATTGAGGGAATTCATGGGCTTAACCCTCTAATGTTAAGCGATGCAATTGCAAAAGATAGTATTTTCCGCGTATATGTAAGCGCGCTTACAACCTTAAACCTTGATGACCACAACCGCATAAGAACAACTGATATAAGGCTTTTAAGGCGCATGGTGCGCGACAATAGCGTGCGAAACGCAAGCGTTGAATATACGCTCTCTCTCTGGCCAAGTGTGAGAAACGGCGAGGAAAGATGGATTTTCCCGTATCAGGAAGAAGCTGACGCGTTCTTCAACACAGCGCTTGTTTATGAGCCTGCAGTGCTGAAGAAGCATATTTTCCCGCTGCTCTTAGGCATAGGGGAGGAAAGCCCGCATTATGCCATGGCGCGCGACCTTGTGAAATTCCTAAACTATTTTGCAGATGCTGCTGTAGAAGACGAAATTCCGCCTACGTCAATCCTGCGCGAATTTATAGGCGGAAACACTTTTTACATGAAATGCGACTAAAGAGCGCTACTTCTTTTGCGATTTTGCTTTAATGCCGCGCACATAGCCGCCTTTTTGCACTTTAACATCGCTCACTGTTATAACTGCTTTTTCGGTTATGCTTGTTATAAGCTCAAGCGCCTCACGAAGGTGCTTGCGCTTTATCATGAGCAGAAGCATGAAATGCGATTTATCGCTCATGCCCTGTACATTCATAGTTGTTACACCGAACTCCTTTGCGCGCAAAGCCTCGCCAAGGAGCTTTGCAGTCATTTCATCCGGCACAACAACCTGAATTGACGAGAGCCCAAACGCCAACTTTTCATCCAGCCAGGAGCCAATATAATTGCCAAGCCCGTAAGCAACCGCATAGACGGGGATGCGTATAGGGTCTGAATGTATGCTTGATAAAACTGTGCCTGCAAGCACAACCCACATTGCAATTTCAACAACTGCAATCATGCTCCCAACTGCGCGAATGCCGCGGTTTATAAGCACCATCCTAAGCGTAGAGGTTGAGACCTCAAGCAGTTTGCCGAAAAAGATAAACAAGTAAATCCAAATACTTCGGCTCTCCGATAGTGTGTTGAGCAGGTTAAAAAGCTCGCTCATTGATAAATTTCCTCCAAAAGTTGCGCTAAGCCATGATTATATCCATAAGCGCAGGTTAAGTAAAGTTAATTCTTTATAAACCCGCCAATATTATGAAGATTGCATTTAGGGTTTAAGGCCAATAAACCTGTTCTACCCAAAAGACCATGTCGTAAGCGTTAACATGAATATAGTAAAAGTACGACTCAAGGAGCAGGCTTCGGTCATGGGCATAAATCGCTCTAAAATCGTCTGCTGTCGAAGGGATTGATGCGGCAGCTTCAGTAGGTTCGCCGTTTGGCTGGTACATCAGGTTTAGCGAAATTTCATCAATGTTAACAGCCCTAAGCGCGGTGTTCGTGTTTTTTTCAATAAATTCAGAATCTGCAAAGTTGTTTACTTCAGCTTCTGCTTTTGCTTGGGGATAGCCCTCATGCTTAACAAGATAATCTATTGCATCTTTACCCTGGAGCAGGTCAAAATAATCAAACATAGCAAGGCCTGTTAAAGGGTCGAAGTTTTTTAGGTAGGCATAGCTTGAGTACATTTTTAAGCCTTTATTAAGCTCGGGCAGTTCGGGCGCTAAAGAAGGTGCAGCTATCGGTTTGGGCGTAGCTAATTCGGGCGTTGGGCTTGGCAATAATTGAGCTTCTGTTTCAGCAGGCGTTCTTAGGGGTGTTTCACGCATATCCACAATTTTTATGCAGGAGCAAAGGCAAAATACCAAAAGCAGACCTATTAGAGCAAGCGCCGCCTTTTTCATAGCAGAACCTCCTTTATATTAAAAGTACACATCATGGACTTTTGCTTAATTCTACCATGTATTTAAGCTATTGTAATCACAATTACTGCTGGTGAAACTGCAGCTTCAATAATAGTAAGCAGCAGCAGCGGATTTATGCCTGAAAATCTTTGCATATATCCATAAGCAGAAACAAAGCCGTTTTTAGGCGGCTTTGTTTTAAGAGTGTTCCTTAAGAATGCCTTAAAACAGCTTTTTCGCTGCTGAGCCAAGAAGTCCGCTAGCTTTATCAAGGTTGAGCTTTGTCTTAACGCCGGCTACTATAGCATTAAGCTGGTCATCAGGCAGGTTTATGCCCATAGCATCCTTAATTGCTTTAATAGGGTTTGCGGCAAAATTTGCAGCAAAATTTTTATCTGTTTGCGCCTTTTTTACGAGTTCTTCTATTTTAGCTTTTATGTCCATATATTCCCCCAAAAATGCTGCACCCTGCTTTAATACTCTAAAACGCGCGGCAGATTCGCAGCTTGCTCTATCCAATTATTAATTTGATTTTCAGTAGGTAGTTTGCGTACAAGCGATTTAGCATCGTTTGTTTCAACAACCTTCTTATAAAGGTTGTCCGCTCTGCGCATTGCAAGCTCTGGTACTGTATCAACACCTGCAGCCTCGAGCAGTTCCGAATATTGGCCGCCTATGCCTTTTATTCTTGCTAAATCCGCGTGATTTGCCCATTTTAATATGAGCTTTTCAGAAATACCGGATTTCTCCGCAAGCTCCGTTCTGCCCTTTTTCGTAGTGCAGGCTTCAAGAAGCCCTTCAACAGATTTAATACCAACAGCCCTAAGTTTTTCCTCGTAGACCTCGCCTATGCCTTCGATTATTGCCAGCCTTGCCATGAGCCTTCCCCTTTCGAATATATATTTGTAATACTTGGCATTTAATAGTTTTACTATATCAAATCTGCCGGCATAATCAATCTAAATATGCAATAAATATAAAGAATCTGAATGAATAATGTATTTATTTGTACTGTATCTGCTAAAAGTTAAGGAGAAAGTGTGCCAGCGCATATTTTATACTCTGTGCAAATTATGGTATAATGGCAAAAACAACTGGAGGCGGAATATGCCGTTTTATTCTTCTTTAGGCGAAGGCGAGCAAAAGCTTTTAGACTATGTTGAGCAAACCTTAAACGAACAGGCAGCATCGCTGCAGGCGCTTGTGAAAATCCCAAGCGTAAAAGCAGAGCCTGAGGGCGGAATGCCTTTTGGCAAGCAAATGCAGCTTGCGCTTGACGAAGCGCTTGCGCTTGGTAAAAGGCTTGGGTTCAAAACGCGTGACCTTGACGGGTATGCAGGTGTTGTTGATTATGGCGAAGGCGAGGAAATGCTCGGCATCCTTGCACATCTTGATATTGTGCCTGCAGGCGATGGCTGGACTATGGAGCCTTTTGGCGGTCAGCTTAGCGATGGTAAGATTTATGGCCGCGGCACACTCGACAACAAAGGCCCTGCAGTAAGCGCGCTTTATGCACTTGCTGCAATAGCAGCTTCGGGCATCCCCTTAAAACGGCGGGTGCGCATAATTTTAGGCTGTGATGAAGAAAGCGGCTGGGCGTGCATGGAACACTATAAAAAGCACGAAAAACTCCCTGAACTGTCTTTCTCCCCAGATGGCATGTATCCGCTTGTCTACTCAGAAAAAGCGGTGCTCCAAATGCAGTTTAGCCGCGCGCTTTCACATTCACAAATCCGCCTTAGCGCAGGGGAGCGCTCAAATGTGGTTCCGGGCACAGCAAGGGCTGTTCTTAAGGCTTCGCTTGTGCCAAACTCCTTCCCTGAAATTGAAGGCTTTAAAACCTCACTAACGCATGAGGGCGAATATGCCACGCTTGAGGTTGCAGGGCTTGGCGCGCATGCCTCAACCCCGGAAGAAGGCAAAAACGCGCTCTTAGCGCTTATACAGCTTTTGAATATTCTGCCGCTTGAAGGCGAGGATGCGCTTATAATAAAGACGCTTGCAGATGCGTTTAAAATGGATTTACACGGAGAGTCGCTCGGTATAGATGCAGAGGACGAAAGCGGACGGCTCACGCTAAACCCGGGTGTAATCTCATGGGATGAGGAGCAGGTCAGCCTGAAGCTTGACTCGCGTCTTCCGCATTCAATCACATCAGAACATGTAATAAAAAGCATATCGCAGGCGCTTAAAGCTGCAGGCTTTACGCTTAGCGCTACAAGCACGCACCCTGCGCATATAGTTCCTTTGGAAAGCGAGCTTGTAAAGAAGCTGCTTGGCGTTTACCGTGCCCAAAGCGGGGATTATACTTCAAAGCCGCTTGCTGTAGGCGGCGGCACTTATGCGCGCGCTATGGGAAACTCTGTCGCATTTGGGCCTGAATGGCCGGGCGAGCCGCAGCTTGCGCATATGCCCGACGAATACATTTCGCTTGAAGACATGAAAAAGAACACGCTTATTATGGCTGATGCAATCGCAAGCCTTGCAGGAGAGCAAAGCTGAAGCATCCGCAAAAGCCTTGGCGTTATGAGTTGATATGATGTGCACGGAGGCAAGCCTTGAAGTCTATTTGGGATTGGTTTTTTAACGAAAAAGGCGAGGACGGGCTGACGCCTTCAGGCAAAACCATGCTGGTTTTAGCAACCTGGCTTGTTATGGACTTTTTTGAAAAGCGAAAGCAGGCGAAGCTAAAAGCTAAATTAAAACTTGAGCAGGAACACATAGCAGACCATGCAGAAAAGAATTAAAGTATAATAAAAAGCGCTTAGCAACTTAAGCTTAGCGCTTTTTTGTGCCTAAAATAAAACCTAAACTATTTCTACGGTTGCGCCGACTGCCTTGAACGCCTCTGCAATCTTTTCGCACTCTTCCTTGGATACGCCTTCCTTTACAGGCTTTGGCGCTGTATCAACAAGCTCTTTCGCTTCCTTAAGGCCAAGGCCTGTCAATTCGCGCACAACTTTAATGACCTTAATTTTCTCTGCGCCGACTTCTTTGAGCACAGCGTCAAACTCAGTCTTTTCTTCGACTTGTTCTGCTTCTGCGCCTGCTGCAGGACCTGCTACTGTAACTGCGGCTGCTGCTGCGGAAACTCCGAATTCTTCTTCAAGCGCTTTTACGAGCTCTGAAAGCTCCAAGACGGACATTGCTTTAATATCAGCAATCAATTGCTCTTTATTCATTGTTATGCTCCTTCTTCTGTTGTTTGTTGTTGCGCAGATTGCGCATTGTTGTCGTTAAGTTTCTTGGAAATTTGGTCAAGCACAACAGCAAGCCCGCTTATTGGCGACATCATGCTGCCAAGAAGACGTGCGATAAGCACTTCGCGCGGGGGCAGATCTGCAAGCTGGTTTACAGCTTCTGCGCTTTGTACCTTGCTTTCTACTATGCCGCCTTTAATTGCACACTTTCTGGATTTCTTAATGAAATCTTTCAGGATGCGCGCAGGGATAACTGCATCCTCGTACCCAAATGCGAATGCGCTCGGGCCCTTGAGCATTTCTGAGATTGTTTCATCAAGGCCAAGCGCCTGCGCCGCACGTTGAACAATCCCGTTTTTAAGCACTACATACTCAACGCCTGCGCTGCGCATTTCGGCTCTTAGGTTTGTTGCTTCAGCAACTGTTAAGCCGCGATAGTCAAAAAGTATAACTGACTTGGCCCTTTGGAGCTTTTCTTGTACCTGGGCGACCTTGGCAGCCTTCAATTCGATATTTTGAATGTTTGCCACGGTTTCACCTCCTTTAAATTAAACTTTGTTTTTGCAAAAAGCGCCCACTTTGCCTTAAAAGCCAAAGCGAGCGCATTACAATTAAGCTCTGTGCTCACCTGTTCAGGAAATTAAGCAGCATTGCTGCGCCTGCTTTCTTCGGCGAACTAATTTTGCGGGTGAAGTATATCACGCCGCCAGGTTAGTTGTCAAGCGCTCCGGTTAACCGAAGCGGCTGGGGTTGAACTTAAGACCCGGACCCATAGTTGAGGTAAGCACTACGCTTCTGAGGTAAGTTCCCTTTGCTGCTGAGGGCTTTGCCTTAATTATTGCCTCAACGAGCGTAACTATGTTTTCAGAAAGCTTTTCTGTACCAAAAGAAACCTTGCCTACAGCGCAGTGAATGATATTGGTTTTATCGAGGCGATACTCAACTTTACCTGCTTTTATATCGCGCACAGCTCTGCCAACATCCATTGTTACAGTTCCGCTCTTTGGGTTTGGCATAAGACCCTTTGGCCCCAAAACGCGGCCTATCCTGCCTACGACGCCCATCATATCAGGCGTTGCTACGCATACGTCAAACTCAAACCAGTTCTCAGTCTGAATTTTTTTAATCATATCCTCATCGCCTACATAGTCAGCGCCTGCCTCAAGCGCCTCACGCGCTTTATCAGCTTTTGCAAACACGAGCACGCGAACGGTTTTGCCTGTGCCGTGGGGCAGGACTACTGCGCCTCGAACCTGCTGGTCAGCATGGCGCGAGTCAACGCCTAAGCGAATATGCAGCTCTACAGTTTCGTCGAATTTCGCTGTTGCGGTTTTTTGCAAAAGCTCAAGCCCTTCGGTTAAATCGTACTGGCGGGTTGAGTCAATAAGCTGCTTGCCTGCTAAATATCTCTTTCCGTGTTTCATTGAAGCTCCCCCTACTCTTTAACCGTAACGCCCATGCTGCGCGCTGTGCCCTCTACCATAACCATTGCTGCCTCAAGGCTTGCTGCGTTAAGGTCGGGCATTTTAAGCTCGGCAATTTCGCGTATCTGCGCCTTTGTAATTGCTGCGACTTTGGTTTTGTTTGGCACGCCTGAGCCGCTCTCTATACCGCAGGCTTTTTTAATAAGCACTGCAGCAGGAGGGGTCTTCGTGACGAAAGTGAAGGAGCGGTCCGCGTATATTGTAATAACTACCGGTATAATGAGACCTGCCTGCTTTGCTGTGCGCTCGTTGAACTCTTTGCAAAATCCAATAATGTTTACGCCATGCGGGCCGAGCACTGAGCCTACCGGCGGCGCGGGTGTGGCTTTACCCGCTGGAATTTGAAGCTTTACATAGCCTGTAATCTTCTTTGCCATTGCTGTTACCTCCTACATAAAAATTTTGTAGTTGTGGTTTACGGGGTGCCGCCCCTCCCACATATTAAAAACCCTTTGGTTTTTAAACATTAAAAACGCCTGAGTATTATAGCTTTTGAACCTGCACAAAGTCAAGTTCAACAGGCGTGTCTCTGCCGAACATTGAAACAGTCAGCTTGACCTTCTGCCGCTCAACATCGAGCGCTTCGACGCGGCCAATGAATTTTTCGAGCGGACCTGAGACAACGCGCACGTTCTCGCCGATTTCTATATTCAGTACAATGGGAATACGCTCAACGCCCATTGCTGTAACTTCTTCATCAGTAAGCGGAATTGGCTTGCTGCCCGGGCCTACAAACCCCGTTACTCCGCGTGTATTGCGCACGACATACCAGGTCTTGTCGTTCATGAGCATTTTAACCATTACATAGCCGGGGTAGACCTTGCGCACCATTGTCTTTTTTTTGCCCTTGCTGTCTACTTCAATGGTTTCTTCAGTAGGATATTTAATTTCGATGATTTCATCCTGAAGCCCGA